>NZ_WLUG01000116.1:0-73859 GCF_009706505.1 Providencia sp. wls1922
AATCACACTGGCATTGACATGATCTCTTGATACGCTGCTACCAGCTTATTACGCACCTGAATGCCCATTTGTAGGCTCAAGCTGGCTTTTTGCATATCGACCATCACATCATTTAATGAAACATCCGGCTTACCGAGGGTAAAATCTTGCACTTTCTGCGCAGATTGTACACGGGTTTCATTGATTTGGTTCACGGATGCCACTAAATGATCGGCAAAACCCACCGGCTCTACAACGGGTTTGGTATTATGTGCCGCTTGAGTTGCCACCACATTTAATTGGGAAACCACCCCTTCAATCGCTTGAATCGTCATTCTGTTCTCTTCGGTTAGTCGATAAGTTGAGCAAAAAATTGCCGTCACGAATTTTAGTTTGCCTACCCTACCACACCGTTTTTTACTTGAAGCCGATAAATAACACCAAAATTATAGGCTGATTCCGTCATTAGATTGCATCAAGACAATAAATAATAGCAGCGTAAAAAAATGAGGTTACGAAGAGGGAAATAAGATTGTTTCACCAAACGTATATTCATCCGTTTAGTTTGCATAGCAGGGAATATTTATGAGTACCGCATCTAAAGATACGGGGGAGGCCAAAAAAGGTTTTGCCTCACTGATCGAAAGCATCAAAGCCGACCCTAAAATACCATTAATTATTGCCGGTGCTGCTGCGATATCTATTATTGTCGCCCTGCTCCTCTGGTTTCGTAGCCCTGACTACCGTGTGCTACTGAGTAATCTGAGTGCAAAAGATGGTGGCGATATTGTCGGTCAATTGACCCAGATGAACGTCCCTTATCAAATCGCGGATAATGGCAGCGCTATTCTTGTGCCTGCTGATAAAGTCCATGAATTACGTTTGAAACTGGCGCAATCAGGTTTACCGAAAGGTGGCAATACCGGTTTTGAACTGCTTGATAAAGAACAATTTGGTATCAGCCAATTTAGTGAGCAAATCAACTATCAGCGCGCCCTTGAAGGCGAGCTGTCTCGTACCATCGAATCCCTCAGCCCCGTTCAAAGCGCCCGAGTCCATTTGGCTATCCCTAAACCAACCTTATTTGTCCGTGAACAAAAACTGCCGACCGCCTCGGTCACTGTCGGTTTATTGCCAGGCAGAATGTTGGATGAAGGGCAAATCAGCGCTATCGTTCACATGGTTTCCAGCAGCGTGACCGGCTTAACTGCCGCCAACGTGATCATTGTCGATCAAACGGGTCGCCTGCTGACCAACAACGACAACAGCCAACAATCTGCCAATAGCACACAAATCAAAATGACCAAAGAGATGGAGGCTCATCTTAAAGAGCGCATTGAAGATATTCTGTCGCCATTAGTCGGTCGTGCCAATATTCACGCGCAAGTCACCGCGCAAATGGATTTTTCAAAAGTTGAGCAGACTTCTGAAGAGTACAAACCAAATCAAACTCCTGATGCCGCTGCGGTACGTTCTCGCCAGAATAGCGAAAGCCTACAAAACAGTAATGGCGGTCCAAGTGGCGTACCGGGTGCCTTATCTAATCAACCTGTTAGTGCACCAAGCGCACCGATTGATGCTAATAAAGAAAGCACCGATGGAAAAACCGCAGGGAATACCCGTAATGGTACTCTCAATACTCAGCGTGATGAAACCACAAACTACGAAGTGGATCGCAAAATCAGTCACACACAGCGCCAAATTGGTGTCGTTGACCGACTGTCTGTTGCGGTGATCGTCAATTACCAATCCCAAGAAGGTGAGAAAGGTCCAGAAATGAAGCCGCTCCCACCGGAAATGTTACAGCAAATTGATGCATTAACCCGTGAAGCGATGGGCTATTCTGCGCAGCGTGGCGACTCCATCAATATCACTAACTCCTTATTTACTGACGATACGCCAGTGGTTGAAGAGCCATCGTTATTGAATAACCCACAGGTGATTGGTCAAGCTTTAGATTACGGCAAAATCTTGCTGATTGCGTTGATTGCGTGGTTTATGTGGCGCTTTGGTATCAAACCTCAGTGGGTGAAATATCGCAAAGCCCAACAAGCGCAAATTGATGCTGAAATGTCCATTGCCAATGCATCTCAAGTTAAAGCGCCGTTCGTGGTGGAAGAAGAAATTAGTGAAGATATGGACGAGAAAACCCGTCGCCGTCTTACTCGCCAACGTGTTAGCGCTGAAATTCAAAGCCAGCGTATTCGTGAAATGGCAGAGAAAGACCCACAAGTTGTGGCAATGGTTATCCGTCAGTGGTTAGGAAAATCCCAATGAATTTAACTGGAACAGAAAAAAGCGCCGTGATGTTGATGACACTCGGCGAAGATCAGGCAGCTGAAGTGTTTAAGCACCTGAATCCCAAAGAAGTTCAGCAATTGAGTATGGCGGTGTCCAACATGCGCCAAATCTCCAACAACGAACTGGCGGAAGTGCTCACCGAGTTTGAAGAGTCGGCAATTCAGTTTGCCGCCTTAAATATCAACACCAACGACTATCTGCGTTCGGTGTTGGTCAAAGCCCTTGGGGAAGAACGTGCTGCCAGCCTGTTGGAAGATATTTTCGAGAAGCAAGAGACCACCTCGGGTATCGAAAGCCTCAACTATATGGAGCCACAAACGGTTGCCGATATTATTCGCGACGAGCATCCACAAATCATCGCCACAATCTTGGTTCACTTAAAACGCAACTTAGCGGCCGATGTTTTAGAACTGTTCGAAGAGCGTCAGCGTAACGACATTATGCTGCGTATCGCAACATTTGGTGGTGTTCAGCCAGCCGCATTAGCTGAGCTGACCGAAGTTCTGAACAACCTGCTAGACGGTCAGAACCTCAAACGCAGCAAAATGGGTGGCATAAGAACCGCGGCAGAAATTATCAACCTGATGAAAAATCAGCAAGAAGAAAGCGTTATCGATGCCATGCGTGATTACGATGGTGAGCTGGCTCAGCGCATTATCGACGAAATGTTCCTATTCGAAAATCTTATCGAAGTGGACAACCGCAGTATTCAGCGCATTCTGCAAGACGTGTCTACCGACTCGCTGGTTATTGCCCTCAAAGGCAGCAACCAAGCTCTACGCGACCATTTCCTCAACAATATGGCAGCGCGTGCAGCCGAGATTGTTCGCGACGACCTGGAATCTCGAGCACCAGTCCGTATGTCACAAGTGGAAACCGAACAGAAGGCTATTCTGATGATTGTTCGCCGCTTAATGGAGAAAGGCGAAATCGCGATTGGTGGTGGAGACGACGTGTATGTCTAATACATCCAAAAATAATCAGCAGTGGCAGCCTTGGCAGTTACGGGAACTTAATCAATGGGATCTGAATTCATCGGCTATTCCGCCGTTGAATGACGTTCCTGAGCCAAACACGCCGAAAGTCCCCTGCTTAGAGCCAAAAGAAGTGCTCGAGCAGATCAACTTGCTGGATAACATCAAAGAGGATGCCCAGAAAACGGGCTTTCAACAAGGCTTTGAAAAAGGTCAAAAAGAAGGTTATCAAGCTGGTTTTACGGAAGGCTTACGTTCTGGTGAGCAGCAAGGGAGCGAGCAAGCCCTCGCCCTTCAGCAACCGGTGATTGAAACATGGCAGAAACTGTTATCAGAATTTCACTATTCGCTAGATACTTTTGACACCGTCGTTACCACCAAATTACTGCAAATCGCGCTAACTGCCGCGAAGCAAGTGTTGGGGCAATCTACTGTGTGCGATGGTACCGCGCTATTAGAAGAAATTAGCCATTTAATGCAACAAAAACCAATATTTGCGAGCCAGCCTGAACTGCATGTGAACCCGAATCATGTGGCGCTTATCGAACAACACTTAGGCTCATTGTTAGACTTGAATGGCTGGCGCTTAGTCGCCGACCCAAGCCTGCATATGGGTGGCTGTCGCGTGGTCGCTGAAGATGGTGAAATTGATATGACCGTAGCCACTCGCTGGCAAGAATTATGCCGCCTGTATGCACCGGAGAGCTTGTCATGACTGCGAGACTCGGCCGTTGGATAGCGTCTCTTGATGACTTAGAGTCACGCATGAAAGGCATTCCGATGGTACGCCGCTATGGACGTTTGACCAAAATTACAGGTCTCGTGATGGAAGCCGAAGGCATTAAGATGCCTTTAGGCGCCACCTGCTATATCGAACGCATTATTAATGGTGGCACTGACGAAGTTGTCTGCGAAGTGGTTGGCTTTAACGGCCCTCGCATGTTGTTGATGCCGCTCTCCGACCTCGAAGGTATTTCCCCGGGGGCGCGCGTGTATGCGCAAACTTCGGGAGAAGACGGACAAACGAGTCGCCTGCTGCCACTCGGCAATGAATTACTTGGGCGCGTATTAGATGCCCAAGGCACTCCATTAGATGGCAAAGGACCACTGGAAACCAAACAACGGGCGCCGCTAATCACGCCATCCATCAACCCGCTAGAGCGTACACCAATTCACGATATTTTAGATGTGGGAGTACGAGCGATTAACTCGCTGTTAACTGTCGGCCGCGGTCAACGTATGGGGCTGTTTGCAGGCTCTGGCGTCGGTAAAAGCGTCTTACTCGGCATGATGGCGCGTTTCACTCAAGCGGACATTATTGTCGTTGGGTTGATCGGTGAGCGTGGGCGCGAAGTTAAAGACTTTATTGAAAATATCTTAGGTGCTGAAGGGTTACGCCGTGCCGTTGTCGTCGCCGCGCCGGCTGATGTTTCACCGTTACTGAGAATGCAAGGGGCATCTTACGCTACCCGCATCGCAGAATATTTCCGTGATCAAGGCAAAAGCGTATTGCTTATCATGGATTCACTCACGCGCTACAGCATGGCACAGCGTGAAATCGCGCTTGCTGTCGGTGAACCTCCGGCAACCAAAGGCTATCCACCATCAGTGTTTGCGAAATTACCTGCATTGGTTGAGCGTGCTGGTAATGGTAAAAACGGCGGTTCGATTACAGCCTTTTATACTGTATTGACCGAAGGGGATGACCAACAAGACCCGATTGCCGACTCCGCTCGCGCTATTTTAGATGGGCACATTGTTCTGTCACGCTCATTGGCAGAATCTGGGCACTACCCTGCCATTGATATTGAAGCATCCATTAGCCGTGCAATGACGGAGCTTATCGCTAAAGAACATTATCGCAAGATCCAGCGCTTTAAACAGCTCACATCCAGCTATCAACGCAACCGTGACCTGATTAACGTCGGCGCTTATGCCATGGGCAGCGACCCAATGCTCGATACCGCAATTCAGTATTACCCAAGAATGTCGAAGTTTTTACAGCAAGATATTGATGAACGTTGTGATTATCAAACCGCTTGTGAACAACTGGCTCATGTTGTTCCCAATGAATAACGAGGAATGCGATGTCCAATAGTCATGCATTAGCGACCTTACTGAGCTTAGCAGAAGATGCCTCAGAGGAAGCGGCTAAAGTCCTTGCTCAAGTCCGCCAAACGCACACGCAAATGGCGGAGCAATTGCACATGTTGGAAAACTATCAGTCGGAATATCGGCAGAAATTAAACCAAACATTGCACACGGGCATGGACTCGGACAAATGGCAAAACTATCAGCAATTTCTTGTGACCTTGGAGCTAACTATTGAGCAGCAACAGCAACAGTTAACGCTCTGGGAACAACGTGTCAGTGACGCCAATCGTCATTGGCAAGAAAAACAGCAACGCGTCAATGCGTTCGATACCTTGATCCAGCGTGCAGAACACACTCAAAGCCAACGTCAAAATCGCTTAGAGCAGAAACAGATGGATGAATTTGCTCAACGCGCGACTTTACGGAGAACCCAATAAATGGACGTCAATGCAAACCTGTTACCGGTCCCCCCTACCGCTAACTCCGCGAAGGAACAGCCGCGAGACAAGCAGATTGATGAAAATCAAGCACCTGCCGTACCCTTTCAGGCAGTTCTTGAAAACCAGCAATTACCAGAAAAAAATAGTGATAGCGCCCCAACGCTTAATGGCACTGCTAACGAAACGCCTTTGAATCAACAGATCAGTGAGCAAAAACAATCTGATGCAGCCACTGCCGCCTCAGAAAAATCCACTGACGCGCCATTAGCAACGGACAAAATCGCGACCACAGAAAATCAGTTAACTCAAAAACAACAAGCTGAAAATACCTTAGCGCAGCTGAATTTCCGCCGTGACCTCAATGCACAATCACCACTACAAGCGGAGCTATTAACGGGTAAACAAAGCGAGGAACACGCCTTAATTAGCCAATTAAAACAAGCCATGGATGAGCGTATTCAAGCGGCCGCTAACCCACAAATCAGTGCGGAGAAACCCTCTGCAACTCCGTTCACTCAAACACTGCAACAACTGACAGATGTGGCACGTAACGTGGCGCCATTTGATGATAAAACCTTGGCTGGAGCACAATTGCAGCTTGCCGGGGAAGCTGATGAACCGACACTCGCTTTAATGAGCAAAAAAGAAGTGGGTGAACGTCGTGACCAGGCGCTATTTGCGCTGGATAATCCACGCACAATCCCAACGAAAGATCTGAATCAAGATGCGATGTCGCTCGGTAAAAAAGCGCCAGGCACAGAATCATTGTCACAAATCGCCAGTGCAACGGCTGAAAATACCCAGAATCTTCAAAACAGTGCTAAAGGGGCTTTTAGTGTTCAAACTGAAAGCAGCGCATTTAACAATACAGCGACGCCTTCTGTAACGCATGTAGCCGGTATTATGGCGACACCATCTGCCACACCAATGCCAACGGCAACGCCTGCAATGCCAACGCCAACCATGAACCTTGCTGCGCCATTTGGTACTGAAGCTTGGCAACAACAACTTAGCCAACAAATGCTGTTTTTCTCTCGCCAAGGGGTTTCTCAAGCGCAAATTCGCTTACATCCTGAAGAGTTAGGTTCCCTAAATGTGCATTTACGTATCGAAGATAATCAAGCCGTGATGCACTTTGTTTCTCCACATAGCCATGTTCGTGCTGCAATGGAAAGCATGATGCCAGTCCTGCGCAGTGCATTGCAGGAAAGTGGTATTCATTTAGCGCAAGGCTCTGTGGGGCAAGATAATTTTAGCGGTCAATCAAACGCGGAACAGCAATCTCGCCAACATGATGGGCAAATTCAGCCAACCCATCCAACAATGGGCACGGTTGGTATCAGTGAATCTCATGCCAGCGTGAGTGGGGTTAAATTGCCAACACATCAAGGTGGAATTAATACCTTTGCCTAAGAAATAATCTAATGGCGGTAATTTCAGGTCTAAAGCGTCGAGTTACCGCCTTTTTGTTTCGTTTTTCACTCCTTTAACTCTTCCCAATCTAGGGATAATGCTAGAGATCATAAAGTATAAAACTCCGTATGGGTTTGGCATTTACAACAGGAATTTTGCAACATGTCGTCTTCACGCAATCAATCTAAACGTTCGAACAAAGGGTTAATTTTACTGTTTGCCCTCATCGCCTTAGCCGGTGCAGGTTTCGGTGGTTACAGCTGGTGGACGACAAAACAAGAGGCGCAGGAGACTGCGAATGGGGAAGAAAAACGCCCAAATATGCCTCAACCGATTTTTATGGAGTTAGAACCGTTTACCGTTAACCTGCCAGGGGTAAACAATGCGGCAGATCGCGTGCTCTATATCCACATCACCTTACGTCTAGCGAATGAAAAGTCGCGTAAGCAACTTCATGAATACCTACCAGAAGTGCGTAGCCGCCTACTGTTATTGCTGTCAGAACAGCAATCTAAAAACATGGGCACTAACGAGGGTAAGTTGCAATTAATGAAAGATATTAAGGGGACACTCACCCCTACCCTGATCCCAGGCGATACCGATCAGGATATTTCAGACGTGTTATTTACTACTTTTATTCTGCGATAAGACCCATGAGCGATAATATTTTATCTCAGGCTGAAATTGATGCGCTACTCAATGATGACGCGCCATCAAGCGAGCAGCCATCCACGGATCTTCAAGGCAAAGACAACGTTCGCCCTTATGACCCGAATACCCAACGTCGGGTATTTCGCGAACGTATGCAGTCCTTGGAAATTATTAATGAGCGTTTTGCCCGTCAGTTTCGTATGGGGTTGTTTAACATGTTGCGCCGGAGCCCGGATATCACGGTTGGCGCCATCAAAATCGAACCTTATCATGAATTTGCGCGTAACTTGCCAGTTCCAACCAACCTGAACTTGATCCATATGCCACCGCTTCGCGGTACCGCATTGTTCACTTTCGAACCTGCGTTAGTGTATATCGCCGTGGATAACCTGTTTGGGGGAGATGGTCGATTCCCTGTCCGTTCTGAAGGCAAAGAATTTACCAATACAGAACAACGTATTATCAACCGTATGCTGAAGCTGGCTTTAGGCGCTTACCGTGATGCATGGAAGCCAATTGCTGACGTGGAAGTCGAGTATGTGCGTTCTGAAATCCAAGTTAAATTCACCAACATCACCACTTCCCCGAACGATATCGTGGTGACAACCCCGTTCTTAGTGGAAATTGGTAATACCGTCGGTGAGTTCAGTATCTGTATTCCTATTGCCATGATTGAACCATTGCGTGAACGGTTAATTAACCCACCAATGGAGCAAGGGCATCAAGAAAATGAAGCGTGGGTAACCAATTTAGTCACGCAAGTAAAACGTTCAGAACTTGAACTGATTGCCAATTTGGTTGAGGTCCCGCTGCGTATTTCTCGCTTACTGCAATTGCAAAAAGGGGATGTGCTCCCTATCGAGAAACCTGACCGTCTTATCGTCAATGTTGATGGCGTGCCAGTATTAACCAGTCAATACGGTACCCAAAACGGCCAGTATGCGCTGCGTGTGGAACATTTGATTAATCCTGTTTTAAACACTCTAGATGAGGAAAGTACCAATGAGTGAGGCGAAGAATTCTCTTGATGCATCAACCAACCACAATGAAGAGGATCTGTGGGCTGAGGCGCTGGAACAGCAAAAACAAGCGGAATCCGCCTCCGCAGGTATGCAAAATTTTGATAATTTCGACGGACAAAATCCATTAAATCAATTATCTGATGTCGATATGATCATGGATATTCCAGTTCGCCTATCGGTGGAACTGGGTCGCACCAAGATGACGATTAAAAAATTGCTGAGCCTGTCTCAAGGTTCTGTGGTTTCTTTAGATGGCTTAGCCGGTGAACCATTGGATATCCTGATCAACGGCTATTTAATTGCCCAAGGTGAAGTGGTCGTGGTGTCTGACAATTATGGTATTCGTATCACTGACATCATCACACCATCAGAACGTATGCGCCGCTTGAGCCGTTAAAAATGTCTGACGAAACAGCCACACCTTTGCAAACCGAGGCATCCTTGCAGACACCAGCTTCACAGATTGATTCGGCGCACACTCAAAAGCCTTTTTTGACCAGCACCGTCAGCAGCGAAGGTAACTCTGCACAAGCTATCAACCAAAATGATAGCTTAGCACAGATTTCAGGGGCACTTGGCGGGATCATTTTACTGATCTTACTGGGTGCATGGCTGTTTAAGACATTTGGGTTTGGACGTAATCCGCTTGTTAAGCAGCAACTGATTAATGTGAAAGGTCGTTGTACTCTGAGTGGCAAAGAGCGCGTTGTCGTGGTGGAAGTGAATAACGAATATTTAGTGCTGGGCGTCACATCACAATCCGTGAATTTGCTGCACCAGTACCCTGCACCACTAGAAAATGATGTTGTGAACTTTGCCTCTGAACCGTTAACGTTTCAGTCGATTTTCAAGAAAAAACAGGATGCTGCTAACGCTGTGGCACCTGAAAAACAGTAACCGGAAGCGCCCATGTCACCTTTAAAACCTGCTGTCATTATCAGCGCTCTGTTACTTGTTCTGCCACAATCTGCCTCTGCGGCATTGCCTGCCGTGATCAGCCATACATTGGCCGATGGTGGTCAATCCTGGTCGTTGCCCGTTCAAACGTTACTGTTTTTAACCTTGCTGGGTTTTATCCCTGCAATGTTACTGATGATGACCAGTTTTACCCGTATTATCATCGTATTAGGGTTACTCCGTAACGCCCTAGGTACACCGTCAGCGCCACCAAACCAAGTCTTATTGGGCTTAGCTTTATTTCTCACATTCTTTGTGATGTCCCCGGTTGCCGATCAGGTTTATCGCGAGGCATATCAACCTTTTAGCGAAGATAAAATTAGCCTAGAAACCGCATTAGAAAAAGGCACTGCGCCACTGCGTACCTTTATGCTAGGGCAAACTCGGGAATCTGATTTAGCGCTGTTTGCGCGTATCGCCAAAGTGGGTGATATCCAAGAGGCCAAAGATGTGCCAATGCGCATTTTAATTCCGGCGTTTATTACCAGTGAGCTAAAAACGGCATTCCAGATTGGTTTTACTATCTTTATCCCATTTTTGATTATCGACTTAGTGGTTGCCAGCGTATTGATGGCGTTGGGGATGATGATGGTGCCACCTGCAACGGTTTCATTGCCGTTTAAGCTAATGCTATTTGTGTTAGTCGATGGCTGGCAGTTACTACTCGGTTCCCTTTCCCAAAGCTTTTTTAATTAGGAGCACATATGACACCTGAATCTGTAATGGCAATGGGAACGGAAGCGATGAAAATCGCATTGATGCTGGCGGCGCCTTTGCTGTTAGCTGCTCTAGCAGCGGGTTTAATTATCAGCCTGCTACAAGCGGCTACCCAAGTAAACGAAATGACATTGTCGTTTATTCCTAAGATTTTATCGGTAATTGCGGTATTAATCATCGCGGGACCTTGGATGCTAAACCTGCTTACGGACTATATCCGCACATTGTTTAGTAACTTACCGTTTATCATTGGCTGATCATGTTAACCATTACCAGCGAAACCCTCACGCTATGGTTAAGCCAAGGTTTTTATCCTTTTGTTCGCCTGTTAGCCCTGTTTGGTACCGCCCCGTTTTTTAATGAAAAACAGGCTATCAGTAAGGTACGTATCGCCCTCGCATTTTTTACCGTTTTAGTCATTTCTCCACAATTGCCTGTCGCAACCATTCCACTATTTTCAGCGATGGGATTATGGGTGTGTGTACAACAAATCGTGATTGGTGCCGCCATGGGATTAACCATGCAGATGGCTTTCGCCGCGGTACGTCATGCGGGGGAAGTGATTGGTTTACAGATGGGATTGTCATTCGCGACGTTCTTTGACCCGACTGGCGGTCCCAATATGCCGATCCTCGGACGAATTTTAAATTTAATCACGCTGCTGCTGTTTTTGTCGTTCGATGGGCATTTGTGGCTGATTTATATTCTGACAAACTCATTTGAGCTGATCCCTATCCAAACTGCTCCTCTTCACCGCGATGGTTTTTGGGTGTTTTTGCAATTTGCTAATACCATTTTTATCAATGGGTTAATGCTCGCCCTGCCGTTTATTACACTGTTTTTAATTCTCAACTTGTCCCTCGGTATTCTAAACCGAATGACGCCGCAGTTATCGGTGTTTGTGGTAGGTTTCCCCCTTACATTAACTATCGGTATCAGTATGTTGGGGCTGATTATTTCTATCCTACCACGCTATACAGAACGCCTGATCCATCAAGCGTTTGAGCAGCTGTCGTTGATGTTTAATTTGTGGGTTTGATATGACCTACGGACTTCTAAGCAGCAGGTCACTCAATTAATGTTAGCCATTCATTTTACTCAATCTACTAGCTTTCAAAAAAGTCATTTTCGTCTTCTAGCTCTAATATAACTATCTCCACCGACGTATTACTTCGCTCTTCTATTTCGTAAGCTCTGCGATATTCTGGATCTTGTATCCATTCACTATGTAACTCAGCATGCGTTTTCATTTCTTCCTCCAAAAATATTGAAATAAAGCATAATTAGTTAGTTTGATAAATTTTGAATTTTTATTAAAATGACATAACATTAAATCACCTTTAATTTACATATAAAAACGAATCTAAAATTTTAGTTTGAAAAAAAAATAATAAATATTGCTAGATTTATTTCACTTAAAATTAGCGCTTTCCGATATAACCATTAAATTAGGGAACATATTTATGATGTTAAATAGAATCACTATATTTATTAATCAATTAATTTACCCTGTTATTGGTACACGTTACTCTCGCCAAAATTACGAGCATACAATCAAATTAATAGGACACTTAATTGAAAATGATCCTGACAATCCACTAGTAGAAATCATGTATACTATCATTGAAGATTATGAAGAAAATGCTGCTCAATCTTCTAACTTTAACAATATGTTGAAAACTGAACCAAGCCAGAATCTCATAGCTTAATAAAAATTAAAATCCATTTAATTCTTCATCAAAGAATATTTATTTTCTATACATTAACCATACTGTTAATAATTATTAAATTTTCTCATCATCAATTACTGAGGGAATATTAATTTCAGTCCGTTTTACCCTATTTCTATAGGGTCGCCATTCATAGCAACAACAATGTTTGAATTCTCGACACTTACCATTCCCTGTTCCAGCCTAGGTCTTCACTTAATGTTGAACCTCGCTCTACGACACGAAGCTCCAATTCTAAGGAGGCAAGAATTTTAAATAACGTTCCAAGTCTTGTTGACTCCGGTTTGCTTTCAAAATCAGAGACCGTGGCCTGCTTAATTCCCACTAGTTCAGCAATTTCTGCCTGAGTCAATTTACTTTTTTTACGATGTTCACGAATTGTAGTAGATAGCATAACGGGAGTTGTTATTTTCATTTTACCTCCGACATAGTCATTTTTTATCCCCGCAAGAGATAAAAGAAAATTATCCCTTATAGGGGATAAATCAAGAATATCCTCCGTAAGGGATAAAATACGTTCTATGGTGATAAATATAAAAAAGTTATATCGGGTAATTAACTGGATGCGCTATTCATGTTTTTTATATTTATACATCTAAGCTGCCTGTATGGCAGTGAAAATTAACTCGTCTAGCTGCGCTGCTGCATGACTTTCCTAAACTGCCTGTACGGCAGTGAATATCCGTTCTCGCTCTCGCAGCCAATTACTCTGTTTCTAAGCTGCCTACACAGCAGTGAACAACAGTAGCTTGTTTATTAAATAACAAAAACAAAGGTCAAATTCATCGTGACAAATACTATAAGCCAACAACAGAAAAATAAACTCTGTTATTTCGAACGAGAAAAGCGGAAATATAGATTGGAATATAGATATTCAAACGCTAAAAAATTAGGCGAGAAAAATCAGAAGGGAAAATTGAAAATAATCTCAGAAGAAAACCCGCACCCGATACACATGCCACTGCTACAGGGTGCGGTAAAAATCAATTAACGGCCACCAAATAATGACATGCTGTTTAGATCTTTGAAAATATCTTGAGAAGCTTGGAACATCGCCTTCTCTTTATAATAATCCGTTGTGGCTGCGGTCCAGTTAGTCTCTAACAACTCACTTTTACGTGCCGAATTCTGGATTGAACGGGTATCCGCTAAGAAATCAAGTTTATCAATTTCTTGCAGCTGCAAACCCTGCTTCGCTTCGATATTGGAAATTTGATCCAATGCCGCTTTGATACCACGGTTAGCCGTGTCCATACCCGCTTGCGCTCTATCTAAATCCGCTTGCGGTGCATTTTCTTGTGGAATGCCCAGCGCTTTGATGCCTTCGTTCAATGCTTTAAACACATTGACCATACCCGCACCATCAGTTTCAAACACTTGTGCGCCTGTGAAATAGGTAGTCATTTCACGCTCACTCGCGACGTTCTGAGTGATAGGCTTATCGCCACCGTGATACAGCACCTCACCGTCAGCATCAATTTCAAATGGCGGCTTATCGGATTTAAAACCTGCAAAAATATAGCGACCATTACCGTCGGTGGTGTTACCCAGTGCAACCAATTGATCTTTTAGACCAGTCAGTTGCTCAGCCAGTGAGTTTCGGTCTTTATCACTCAGAGCACCTTGGTTAGAGGCTTGAATGATAGTAGTATCGATTTGCGTCGTGACATCCGTCATTTGAGTCAGAATACTCATTTGCAGCGTCATACCAGTTTTAGCGAAACCACGGCTGGTCACATACTGCTGGTTACGGTTTTCAGACTGGTTAATACGCACGGCTTGGGATGACGCTTGCGGGTCATCCGAAGGCTTATTTACGCGGTGTCCTGAAGCTATTTGGCTCCCTGCCTCCATCCAACGAGATTGGGCGCTATTCATGTCCTGCAAGCGTTGATGGAAAATCATATTGGTACTTAAACGCATCGCTTAAATCCTTATTAAATTCTGATTAAAACCCAGTATTTTTAATTAATTAGAACGCACGCATTAATGCATTGAATAAATCATCAACCGTCTTTAATACCTGAGCATTAGCATTAAAGAATTGCTGAATTTTTTGCATCTGAATGCTCTCTTCATTCATGTTGACCCCTGAAATTTCTTGCTCTTGGCGATAGAAACTTTCGGTCATTTTATTCTGGGTTTCAGAATCAATTTGCGCTTGCTTAGTGCGGCTTCCCACATCATTGACTAATGTTGCGTAAAAATCAGAGAACGTCGAGCCACCATCAATCAGTTTTTGATCTTGCAGCTTAACTAACTCTTTGATGTTTTCGTTGTCTCCTGGGCCACCATCTTTGCTGCCGGCTTTTGCAAACTGCGAAGAATCCGTCACTAGCGTTGACATACTGTTAATCACGCCATTCATCGGTTTAACGACGAAAGTATCTCCTTGTGCAGGAGAATTGGTCGTGATTTTGAGTTCAATACCTTCAAATTTCAGTGAGCCTGGAGTGCTAGTATCAACTTTGACGTCAACGCCATCCGGTAAACGGGTCACATTCCATTTGCCGCCATCAAAACGCATTTCATAGTTTTTGCCCGTCACTTGAGAAACATCGCTGTAACTCAGGTCAAAGTCAGTTTTGCCGGTATTGTAGGTGTTGCTGACCACAGAGCCTTTACCAATCGCGAAAAAGTCTTTGCCAGTTTCGCCATTAGAGTCAAAGCCTTTTTGATGAATTTCATTAAATTTAGTCGCGAAAACTAACGCTAATTTATTGATTTTTTGATAAGCAGGGTCGAGCACTTCTTGGCGTGAACGCAAAATACCGCTCAATTCACCGCCTTTGAACGCTTCGTCAGGGATTTCACGAACTTGGTCATTCGCACCCACAAAACCAATACTAAAACGGCTGTCATCTTTTGAAGATGGCACCGCTTCTAAGCGGTTAGCTTTTTCGCCCGTGACTAACGGTAAACCGTTGGCAAAGGTCACGTTGTAGTTACCATTTTGCTCGATAACTTTAACGCCAACTAGCGAGTTAACTTCATTCACTAAGCGGTCACGCACATCCAGCAGGTCATTAGGCTCTGAACCGCTGACGGAGCGCACGCGCGCGATTTGTTGGTTTAATCCCGCAATTTTTTCTGCGTAGATGTTGATATCTTTCACCTTATTTTCAATTTGGCGGTTGATATCACGTTCCATCTCTTGCAGTTGCTTATCAGCTTCTTTGAATTGAGAAACTAACGCGTTGGATTGACCTAAGAAAACATCAAGCAGCGTTTTGTCGCTCGCATCACTGCTAGCTGCATCCAGCGCAGTAAAGAAGCTTCCGATGCTACCAGACAAGTCTTCGACATCGTTTGTCAGCAAATCATCAACTTTGTTGCAGTTTTTCACATACGCTTCGAAATCACCGCTACGCGCGCGGGATTGGCTATATTGCGCATTAACAAATTCATCAAACTCACGGCGAACATGGCTGAAATAGGTGCCGTTACCAAAATAACCATTAGGTGTCATCGTACCGGGATTCTCCCCGAAAACAGCACTTTGGCGGTGATAGTAACCTACGCCGGCGTTCGCTAAGTTGTTAGAAATAACACTTAACCCGCCTTGCGCAGCGTTCACACCACTGAGCGCATTATTCATTACATTGTTCAGCATAAGCTTTTCCTATTCTTGGGACTGAGCGCTTTGATTGGCTGACTCAATCTCAGCGCTAGCCACTCAAAATTTTTCACTTATTTATTTATCGGAAAATTGGCGCAAATGTTTAGCGCAAACTTTGATTTATTGCGACACTTTAAAAGATATCGTTTAAGTCGATGTTATAAGCTTGAATAGCCCGTGACGCCGAGGTATTCGCCACACTGCCCGAACCACGAATCTGGTTAATTAACGTGATCAGTTTGTCTGAATATCCGGGGTCAGTCGCATATCCCGCTTTATGAAGTCGACGTGCGGCAATTTCAGGGGTTGCGGCGTGTTTAACGTCTTTATAGCGAGGATTTTCCGTTAACAGGCTGATATAGTCGGAAATCGCCTCTTCATAGGAACCATAAACACGAAAATCATCGCGCATTTTGATAGTTTTGCCGTTGATCACTTCCGTGGTCATAATATTCGTGACCGGTCCTTGCCAATTTTTACCCGCTTTAATACCGAATAAGTTATGGCTGGTTTTGCCTTCCGCCGTCAAAATTTCGCGTTTTCCCCAACCGCTTTCTAATGCCGCTTGCGCCAGAATTAAGAAATGAGAAATACCGCTTTTTTCACTGGCATTTTTAGCAGGCTCAATCAGTTGATTGATAAAATTGCTGCTATTGAGTGATAAGGATTTGATTTGCTTAAATGGCGATGCCAGTGCATCCCCCATGGCAGGAGCGAATCGTCGTACCATTTGCTCTAAAGCAAACGGCGGTAACGATTGTAGATCCTGCTCATTGAGTGGCATAAAAGCGCCTTGTGCAGGTGAACTTGGCGATTGGTCACGGGTCAGTTGCTGATACATCATTTCCCCAAAACCAAGCCCTTTTTGGGCAAGATCTTGGGCAATTTGCTGGTCGTACATACTGGTCATCATGCGCGTTTGGTCACTGGAAAACATGCCATCCTGCGGTAATGCTGAACGCATACTCTTGAGCATCATTTCCACAAATGTCGCTTCCAGTTGCTGCGTCACTTGACGCAGCCCTTGTTCTGGCGATTTGTTTAATTCGCCTTTTAAACTGGTGAGCGACTGGACATCATACGCAGCCCCTTGTAATAACTGCATATCGCTCATTAGATGATCTCCAATTTCGCACGTAAGCAGCCAGCACTTTCCATCGCTTGCAGAATAGACATCAAGTCTGTTGGCGTTGCCCCTAACGTATTGAGCGCTTGGATAACTTGGTTAAGCTGAACGCTTGCATTCACTTTCTGTAGCGCCCCACCTTGCTCTTTCACGCCAATATTTGTGTTACGAGTGACCACCGTTTGTCCACCAGCAAATGGCGTATTCGGTTGGTTAACTTGGGTTTGACGGTCAACCGTAACAGCTAAGCTACCGTGCGCGACCGCACAACTGTCTAAGGTAACACTGCGGTTGATCACCACAGAGCCAGTGCGTGAATTCAGGATAACTTTGGCTTCTGCCATCGGTGTGCGCACGTTCAGCTCTTGAACTCGTGATAAAAAGCGGACTTGGTCCGTGTTATTTGCAGGAACGAGTAGTTGAACAGTTCGTGAATCTAATGCGCGTGCTGAACCCATTCCACCCAGACGGTTAATCGCATCTGAAATGTCTTGCGCTAATGCGAAACTGTCTTCGTTAAGTTGCAGGTTGATAGCACCACTTTGCCCAAAGCTACTGGCCAGTTCACGCTCAATCGTTGCACCATCCGTAATACGCCCACCATTAAGCTGATTGACTTTTACACTGCTTCCACCCGCGCTAGCCCCTGCGCCGCCCACTAAAACGTTACCTTGCGCCATCGCGTAAATTTGCCCATCAACCCCTTTTAATGGGGTCATCAGCAAGGTTCCACCACGTAAGCTTTTTGCGTTACCCATTGAGGAAACAACAACATCCACCGATTGACCAGAGCGACCAAATGGCGGCATCTTCGCCGTGACCATAACTGCGGCAACGTTTTTCAGCTGCATGTTGGTGCCTGGTGGAACGGTAATGCCCATTTGGGACAACATGTTATTTAAGCTTTGAGTGGTAAAGGGCGTTTGCATGGTTTGGTCACCCGTTCCATCCAATCCAACCACTAAACCATAACCAATTAATGGGTTATCTCTCACCCCTTGTACTGTGGTGAGATCTTTAATTCGTTCGCTGTAGGCAGGAGCAACAAATAGGCTCCCGAAAAGGCAAACAAATGAAATGAGAACGAATAATTTGTTTTTCATTGATTTTTCTCGGCTATTAGCTGACGGATATTCACTTAGTAAGGGGATACATTTAAGAAGAAACGCTGTAACCACCCCATTGTTTGGGATTCGTTAATATAGCCATCACCAACGTATTCAATCCGAGCATCAGCCACTTGCGTGGAACTTACATTGTTATCTGCGCCAATCGTGCGCGGGTTCACCACGCCGGAGAAACGAATAGATTCCGTTCCCTGATTAATCGCAATGCGTTTTTCACCCACGACATGCAAATTGCCATTTGCTAATAACTGGTCAACGGTCACTGTAATTGTGCCTTTAAAGGTATTGTTGGCATTTGCGCCACCTTTACCGTTAAAATCGCTGTTTCCCTTCACATCAATTTCTGTGTTGCTACCGCCTAACCAACCTTGCATAAATCCAGGCAGAATCGCTGCCAAAAATCCGGTTTTTCCGCTACGGTTTGCATTTGCCGACGAGTTTTTACTCGCACTCACGTTCTCTTGTAGGTTGATCGTTAAGATGTCGCCAACGTTACGTGGTCTTCTGTCTTCAAATAGCGGCTGGTAGCCGTAGTAAGCAGGTTGAGCACTTTGAAAAATAGCACCGTTAGGAGCGGGTGCTGTGGTGCAGTCGGTACTGCACTGGTTTGTGTGTCCACCAGCGGGCGTGGCTTAATATGTGCACAGCCATTTAATGTGACCGCCACTGCCGCAACCAAACAGACGGATTTTATGGTCTGTAACACTGTTTTTTTCCGCTTAGGAACAATACCGTTTTCAATCATCATGCGACTCTTTTGCTACTGGATACCTTTGTCATCACGAAAGGCAGTTCACAATGTTATTCATGAACTGCCATCCTTACTTACAGCTGTGTCAGACGTTGCAGCATTTGGTCTGATGCAGAAACTGCCTTGCTGTTAATTTCGTATGCGCGTTGAGTTTGGATCATGTTCACCAACTCTTCGGCAACGTTAACGTTTGAGGTTTCTAACATGCCTTGATACAGCAACCCTGCGCCATTAGTACCCGGAGCACTCTCATTCGGTGCACCTGAACTTGCGGTTTCCATATACAGGTTTTCACCCATGCTTTCTAAGCCAGCATCGTTAATAAAGGTGGTTAACGTGATTTGACCGATTTGCTGTGGTTGGTTATCCCCATACACGGTGACAGAAACCGTACCATCACGGGCAATACTCAAGCTGTTGGCGTTTTCTGGGATCATGATCGCCGGAACCACTTGATAACCGCTCGATGTCACTAACTGACCATCTTGGTTACGCTGCAAAGCACCATCACGGGTGTAAGCATCAGTACCATCTGGCATTTGAACGTGTAAAAAGCCTTGACCTTTGATAGCGATATCCGTGGTCGTGCCAGTTTTGTTTAAGTTACCTTGGCTATGAATACGTACGGTCGCCACTGGGCGCGCACCTGTACCCATTTGTAAACCTGATGGTAATGAAGTTTGTTCTGAACTCATCGCACCCGGTTGACGGATGTTTTGGTACAGTAAATCTTCAAATACCGCACGTTGGCGTTTAAAGCCATTAGTGCTGACGTTTGCCAAGTTGTTGGAAATCACGTCAAGGTTAGTTTGTTGAGCATCAAGCCCTGTTTTTGCAATCCATAAAGAGCGGATCATAGTCATTCCTTACTAACATTTGCCGACTAGCGGCTAGCTGTTAGTGATTAACTGATAGTAAGTAGTTGATTGGCACGCTGCGCATTTTCGTCTGCGCTGTGGATCACTTTCATTTGCATTTCAAAATGACGAGCATTGGCAATCATGGAGACCATGGCTTCAGCGGCATTGACGTTACTTCCTTCAATCACGCCAGAAGTCACGATAGCACGCTCGCTCATGGGTAATCCTTCGCCATTCGCTGCTTGTGCCTGAGGAGATAAATGGAATAATCCATCTTCGCCACGGACTAAGTCTTGCGGCTGCGCTTCAACCACTTTGAGGCGGCCAATCTGTCCCAACATGGTTGGTGGATCGGTTGCCAGCAAAGCCGTAATGGTGCCATCGTTACCAATGGTTAATTCCGCGTTAGGTGGCACGTTGATAGCCCCGCCATCCCCTTGCAACACACGCTCACCAATCATTAATTCACCGTCTGGCGAAATTTGGATGTTACCGTTGCGGGTATACGCCTCCGTGCCATCGCCTAAAGCGACTGCCAAAAAGTGTTTATCATTCAACGCAACATCCATCGGTCTACCGGTATAGTTCAGTTGACCTTGGCTCATATCCGCACCCGGTGTTGATGCAACAACTAGCGTACGCGTCTGCTCGGTATCACCGTGAATAGGCACCGCGCGCATCGCTGACAGTTGAGCTTTAAAGCCCGCTGTTGAAACGTTCGCAATGTTATTCGAAACAATACTTTGGTTTTCAAGCGCATGACGCGCCCCGCCCATTGCGGTATAAATGACATGATCCATCGCCAGCCTCTAGGATTAACGTAAGTTAACCAGTGTTTGTAACATCTGGTCTTGGGTCTTAATGGTTTGGGCATTGGACTGATAGTTACGCTGCATTACGATCATGCTGATCAGTTCTTGGCTCATATCCACGTTGGACGATTCCAGCGCACCACTGGTCAACTTACCGAATTGACCTACACCCGGAACGCCATCCATTGGGTTACCAGAAGCATTTGATGCCGCCCAAACGTTACCACCTTGGGAAACCAAACCGTTCGGGTTAGCAAATGCGGATAACGCAATTTGACCCACAACACGTTTTTGTTGGTTGGAGTAGTTAGCAACAATCAGACCGTTATCTTCGATTTTGAAGGTGGTGTATTCACCGGCTGGGTAGCCGTTCACATCGATAGCACTGACTGAAGATTCGCTCACTTTTTGTTGACGAGTTTTACCCAAATCGACTTGTAGAGTACCATCATTCGCACCATTTAAGCCTTTGAATGGGAAAGCAAACGTTGTTGGTAATTGAACCGTAGTATCTGGGTCACCAGGGTTTGGACCTTTGACTACTTTTTCAGTCATTAGCTTACCGTTACCGTCAAATTCTAGCTCCCCCAGTTTTTCAGCTTTGGTTTCACTAGAATCTTTAGCGTATGCACTCCATTTGTTATCTGCATCCTTCACAAAATAAACAGAAATTTCATGGGTGTTACCTTGGCTGTCATAAGCTGTCATGGTCGTGCTGAAGTTATATGTCGCGATATCATCAGGCTTGTTTGGATCAAAAGGCTTATCTTTAACTTTATCTTCTGAGTTCAGGTTGATGGTTAACTTAGCTAAATCAGATTGCTTCGCATCCATCATATCCGTTGGGATATTCATTCCAGCCGGAACACCGCCGCTTTGCACAGTGATGTTACCTTTCTCATCCACGCTTGCCGGATACCCAGTCACTACCATGCCTTGGTTGTTGACTAAGTTACCGCTTTTATCACGCAAGAATTGACCGTCACGGCTGTAATAAACATCACCGTTTTGGTCTTGAACGCGGAAAAACCCGTTACCGGAAATCGCAACGTCGGTTGCTCTATCAGTACGGGTAATTGGACCATCTTTGAAGTTTTGAGTGACCGCTGCGACGTTCACACCTAGCCCAACACCGGAGCCGGCAAACATATCAGCAAACGAGGTTGTTGCCCCTTTAAAACCGTTAGTTGCGGAGTTGGCAATATTGTTACCAATCGAGTCTAGCCCCGCTGATGCTGCATTTAAGCCACTAACTGCTTGTGAAAAAGACATATTTTCTCCATGAATATTTGGGGAATAAAAGTTTGGGGAATAAAATTAAGATGCGGGATACACTTTAAAGATGCTGCTTAGTGGCACACTTTGCCCTATTCCAACATCCAGTAATGGTGCATCTGAGCCAGGTGTGACACCATTGACTCGGGTATAACCGAGTTTGGTGACCTCAATTTCAGACCCCATCCTGACGGCTTTCACATCAAAGAAATATTTCCCTTTCGGATCGGCAACCACATTACCGTTGTTATCGCGACCATCCCATGCCATATCGTAAATATCGGGTTTCACTTCTGAGTCATAGGTGATAGTGCGGATTACGGTGCGGTTTTTGTCTCGAATGGTAATTTCAACGCTATCGGCCATCTTCGGTAGGAAGAAGCCAAATGGCGATGAAATGTAATCAGTTTGCGGCTCTTCAGTACCTTCTCCGCCTTCATTACCCTCTGTTGCGCCAAAATTACTGAGCCCAAAATTAGATGGGCTATTCGCGCTAATCACATCGTCAGGTAATGGGTTCGCTGGCTTAGCTACATTGCTATTTTCGCCACTACTCTCTTTTTTCAGTGGTGCCAGCACAATTTCATTGCGCGGGATAAGCACCCCTTTGCCCACGAGTTGCGTTGCCTGTAATGACTGCCCAGACCCTATCTGTTGCGAAATCCCTGTCACACTATCACTGAGCTTATTCATGCTCTCAAGTGTAGCGATTTGAGCTAGTTGCCCCGTTAAATCCGCGTTATCCATTGGTTTGGTCGGGTCTTGGTTTTTCATCTGCGTGACAATCATGGTTAAAAATGTGTCACGCATATCATCACTTTGACTTTTCTTTGGAATGTTACTGGCTGCAGCTGCTGGCCCAGCAACTGTGTTATCCAAAGAATCATTCATTGATGCAGAAATTCCCATTGCGCGCCTCCGTTACTGACCTAGCGTTAAGGTTTTCTGTAGCAATGTTTTTGCGGTATTCATGACTTCTAAGTTGGCTTGATAGCTGCGCGATGCGGAGATGGTGTTGATCATTTCACCTACGGTATCGACGTTAGGCATCTTCACGTAGCCTTTTTCATCTGCAAGAGGATGACCGGGCTTGTATTCCATACGCGGAGGAGCAGGATCTTCGATTAATTCACTCACACGAACGCCACCGACTTGATTGCGACCTTGTGGCGCCATTTGAAAAACCACTTGCTTCGCACGGTACGGTTCACCATCAGGACCCACCACACTTTCTGCGTTCGCCATGTTACTCGCGCTAACGTTTAGACGCTGAGATTGCGCGGTTAATGCAGAAGAGGAGATATCAAAAATACTGAGTAGACCCATAACCCTTACCCTTGTTGTAGAACGGCCAACATACTTTTGACTTGGCTATTGATGAATGTAAGATCGGCTTGATATTTCAATGTGTTATCAGCAAATTGGCTGCGCTCAACATCCATATCAACCGTATTTCCATCCATTGAAGTTTGATAAGGCACACGATATTTCAGATCCAATGCAGCAGGCTTCATATCATGTCCTTCAATATGCCCTTTGGCTGTCACTGCCAGTGAAATACCCTTTCCTTTCACCACGCCTTTATCCATCGCTTGTTGTAATTGACGATTAAAATCAATATCACGTGCTTGATAACCAGGGGTATCCGCATTGGCGATGTTAGAAGCCAAAACAGTCTGTCTTGCTTCTCTTATGGACAAAGCCCGTTGCTGAAAAGCAAAGGTGGCATCTAATTTATCAATCATGGTTTCCTCAATGGATTTAAGTTAATTCCTAATCGATTTAGACGAAAATTAAGAATTTTTTAATTGCAGTTTTTATAAACGCAAAGTTTGAATATAGAAATTCGATGCTCATATTAGCTGGCAGATAAAAAATCTAATGGCGAGATAAAGGCAAAATAATTGACCTATTTGCCTCATTCATTATTGACGATGTAGGTAAACTTCAAGGGTAAAAAGGTATGGGATGAAAAAGGAAATGGGATGATGAAAACTGTTTTTTCAATTAAATATATTTTAATTATCAGTATATTAAATCTATTTTCTTTTTCTGCGCAAGCATCTCTCCCACAAGATATTGACCAGTATTTCCGTAAAATTCATGGAAAGCAAAATAGCGTTTCAATTGAAATAAAAACCCCAATTGATAAATGGCCAAATTGTGATAAGCCGCAAATTGGCTTACCAAGTGGGGGTCGTAATATGGGAAATATCTCACTTCCTGTGCAATGCGATAAGAAAAAACAGTATTTACAGCTGACGGTGAATGTCACTGGGCTATATTATGTTGCCACCCGTAATATTCAACGGGGAGAAACCATTGAATTTGTGGATATTGGCACCAAAAGAGGGCTTATTCACCAATTGCCATCTGGGGCATCTACCGACAAGATGGCGCTGCGTGGTACGTTAGCCCTTCGCAATATTACCGCAGGGCAGACGTTTACTAGCTCAATGGTTAGGCGCCCTTGGGCTATTAAGGCAGGTCAAACCGTGTATGTATTTGCCACTGGTAATAACTTTTCCGTTAAATATGAAGGTCGAGCCATTAATAATGCCGCCATGGGTGAAAATATTCGAGTTCGACTTATCAATGGGCAAGTGGTTAATGGTGAAGCTCAAGAAAATGGCAGTGTTCAAGTAGCGCTTAACTAACTTAATTTAAAATTAAATCATCAAGTTATAGCGTGATAATTTTCTGTTTTTGAAGTGAATTACAGGTATAATTTTTGCAATTCGTCTGAAGTAGTTAAACATGCAGTTAATTATCAGAATTTATATCGCGATTTAAGTGAAATTACCTATCTCATTGGTAATTTGAAAGCTAACCGAATATTAAAGGTTCATTAATATCTGCCGATAACCTTCTATATCAAAAATATCGGGAACAGGAAAAATACTATGGCTATTGAGCAAACATCTGCAATCTCTGCCTTGACTCAGGTAACCACTCGCGATCCACAAGAAACCGCAGCGCTGGTTCGTGAGAAAAAAGTCTCCGCAAATGAAGCCGTTAAAGAAAGCTCTTTTGCACCGAGTGAGTTACAAAAGAAATTACTTCAACCTCAAGCTTCTGATATTGATGTCGCTAAAGTTGAAAAAATCAAACAAGCCATCAAAGACGGCACGTTAACCATGGATGCAGGTAAAATCGCTGATGGTATTTTACGTGATGCCCATGAATGCATGCTTTCTATGAAATAAACTGAACGACTATGAACGACGAATTATTACTACTATTAGAACAGCAGCTTGGTCATTTGCAATCACTGGAAATTGTGATGAAGAATGAAGAGTTATTATTGGGTTACCATCGTGTGCCACCTTCTCCATTTCAGGAAACGACGGAGCAAAAACGTTTTTTAGTTGCCGCTATCAGTCATGGTGAGAACCACCGTTTACAACTGGAAGAGCAAGCAAAAATCGTTGCACCTTATGAAGGTAACCCAGTGCTCAACCATACTTGGAATACGATTAAAGACCTAACGACCCAACTAAAAGATTTAAATTATCGTAATCACCAAATGCTTCAACTGCATATTGAGCTGAATGCACAACGTCTAAATTTTGTGAAAAAGCATAATAATCAGTCAACTTACGGTGCCGATGGCTTAGAATCTAAACGTCCTGCGTTAGGAAAGAAAATTTCAATTTAGATTTCTGACTAAACCTGTTTTCCTCGCCCCCCATTTTTATCTGGTTAAATGATCAGAGTCTTTTGGTTTATTAAATTTAGTCTTTTGGTTTATTAAATTTAGCCTTTTGGTCGATTAGATTTCACCTTTTTTGCTTTTATTCTCGCCTCAATACGTTTCACAACATCTCCATCTGTAACCCCGATTTTCTCTAGTCCTTTAGCAAATTCCAATAATTCCTTCAATGTGTCTGCCATGTTCTTTACACCATGATTATGTATAAGGTATCGATGCACATTAATGATTAATATCTAACATTTTTCGGCTCATGTTAGTGAGACTTGATGCTGTTCGCAGCGTTCGGTTTAAAGTCTGCAAAGACCTTAACTGTGCTTTTGTATAAAACTAATGCACGAAAAAATAGGCAGTGAGTGAGGAGTTATGACACTCATCTCACTACACTACCTATTGTGATACTTATTTGCGTTTCGTTAACTTGAAATCAATCGACTGTTTATGACCCACTGATCATCGATGTCATTCTAATCTTACGGTGATCTGTCATTTCTAAATTGGACATCACCACTAATTGCGGCAAACTACGACGCAGGAAGCGAGATAAAATCAGCCTCAGGGCATGATTCACTAACAATACGGTTGGCGCCCCCATCGCTTCTTGATGCCCCACTGCTTCTTCAGCTTGAGTTTGAATAAACTGGGCTAAGTTTGGCTCTAAGCCACCGCCATTCTTTGCGGCTTGTAGCAGGATTTGCTCTAACTTCGCATCCAACCCAATCACTTGGATCTCTTCAGCGCTACCAAACCATTGCTGGGTAATGGCTCGTCCTAAAGCAATACGTACCTGAGAGGTAAGGTAATCAGTGTCTTTTTGTTCACCATTTTCACCTGCCATTTCAGCCAGCGTTTCAATAATGGTGCGCATGTCGCGGATCACCACATCTTCCATGAGTAGGTTTTGTAAAACGCGGTGCAAGATGGTCAGTGAAATAGTGTCAGGGATCAAATCATCCGCCAGTTTTGGCATCTCTTTTTTCACTCGGTCATACAACATCTGGGCTTCTTGGCGACCGAACAGAGTGCTCGAATATTGCAGTAAAATTTGGTTAAAGTGCGTTGCTACCGCGGTACTTGCAGAAACGACGGTATAACCTTGGATTTGTGCTTGTTCACGTAAATCGTCATCGATCCATATTGCAGGCAGACCAAACGCAGGTTCTTTAGTCATATCTCCTTGTAAAGTTCCCGCCGCATTACCCGGATCAATCGCTAAGTTACGTCCAGGTTGAGCTTCTCCGCGCCCCACCTCAGCCCCTTTGATAAGAATGCGATATTCACATGGGGATAACTCTAAGTTGTCGCAAATATGTACCACCGGAGGTAAGTATCCGACTTCCTGAGCAAATTTCTTACGTAACCCACGAAGTCGACCCAATAGCTCCCCTTGTTGATCGTTATCAACCAACGGAATTAAGCGATAACCGACTTCCATTGCCAGTAAATCTTCTAACTGCACATCATCCCATGTTGCTTCGACCACTTTATTGGCTTCTTGGAAATGTTGCGCTTGGCTATCATCCATCACTTTTTCTGGGTTACGTGAGCGTTTTACCAGATACCAGCCTAATGCAGCCAATGCCGCAGTAAACAGTAGGAAAACAAAGTTAGGCATCCCTGGAATAAGACCAATCAACCCTAACACCCCAGCACTGAGCCACATCACGCGCGGATTATTGAACAGTTGAGTGACCATCTGCTCACCGACATCTTCATCGGTTGCAACGCGAGTGACAATAACCCCCGCTGCCGTTGAAATGATCAATGCTGGAATTTGGGCAACTAGACCGTCACCAATGGTTAATAAGGTATAAACGCTCGTTGCATCACCGAGGGTCATATGGTGCTGACCCACACCAACAATCAGACCACCGATGACGTTTATCACCATGATCATAATTCCGGCGACAGCATCACCACGGACGAATTTACTCGCACCGTCCATTGAACCGTAAAAATCGGCTTCTTGAGTGACTTCTGCTCGGCGTTTTTTCGCTTCATCATCATTAATGATACCGGCGTTTAAGTCGGCATCAATGGCCATTTGCTTACCGGGCATACCATCAAGCACAAAGCGAGCACCCACTTCGGCGATACGCCCCGCACCCTTGGTGATAACCATAAAGTTAATCAGAACCAAGATAATGAAAACAACGATACCAATGGCAAAGTTACCGCCAACCAGGAAGTGACCAAAAGCTTCGACAACACGCCCAGCAGCATCAGGTCCAGTATGACCATCCAGCAAAATAATACGCGTTGAAGCGATATTCAAAGATAGGCGCAATAAGGTTGCGAACAGCAAAATGGTGGGAAATGCGGCAAAATCCAATGTCCGTTTGGTGAACATCGCCACAAGCAGAACCATAATGGACAGAGCAATGTTAAAGGTGAACAACAAATCAAGCAAAAATGCCGGTAATGGTAAAACCATCATCGACAGAATCAGTAATATCAGCACGGGTCCAGCGAGGATTTGCCACTGAGTTCCTTGTAAGTTTTTCGGCAATTTTAAAAGTGCAGCCAAATTAGCCATCGCGATTGTTATCTCCAGCAAAATCCAGCGTCGGTGGCACTGGTAAATTCTTCGGTTTCTTTGGTTTCAGGCCACCTTCACGACGCCAACGGCGTAATTGGTAAACCCATGCTAAAACTTCTGCTACCGCTGCATACAGCGCAACAGGGATACTTTGTCCAATCTCCGCATGACGGTATAACGCACGCGCGAGCGGTGGAGCTTCAAGTTGTAAAATGCGGTGCTCTGCACCAATTTCTTTAATACGTTGAGCAATAACTCCTGCGCCTTTTGCCAAAACTTTCGGCGCCCCCATTTTTTTATCGTCATATTTTAGGGCGACAGCGTAGTGAGTCGGGTTAGTAACAATCACATCCGCACTGGGGACATCTGCCATCATTCGGTTACGCGCAATCGCTCGTTGTTGCTGACGAATTTTGGCTTTAATGTGCGGATCACCCTCTTGCTGCTTAAATTCGTCTTTAATTTCTTGACGGCTCATCCGCAACTTTTTCAAGTGGGAACGAAATTGATAAAACACATCAAATGCCACCATCGGGATTAAGAGAAAGACAATTAAATAACCTGCAAAAATTACCTTCTCTAGTGCATTCGCTAATGCCGTTGTCGGTGGTTCCATCACCAAATGGAGTAGTGAAGGCCAACTTTGCCAGAGGAAAATGGATGCTCCTAACCCCACAAACAGTGATTTTAATATCGCCTTAAACAATTCAGATAAGGCATTCATAGAGAAAATTCGTTTTAATCCTTTGATTGGGTTTAATTTTTTCAAATCAAACTTAATCAATTTGCTATTAAATAACAGCCCACCCACCAGTGACGAAGCAGAGATCCCCACCAGCGCTAACCCCCCGATAATTGGGAGTAGAGCAAATAACGCCTCACTAACCACCCTCCCCAAATAACTGAGCATTAACCCTGTGTTTTGCAGGTAATGCCCGTCAAAGATAAATCCTTGGCGCATGATTTGTCGTAACTGGTTTGCCAAATGCCCGCCACTTAACCACAGCAAACTGACTCCAGCCAACATCATCATGAGGGAGCTTAATTCTTTGGAGCGAACAATTTGCCCATCATCTTTCGCTTTCTGCTTTTTATGGGGCGTGGGTTCTTCTGTTTTTTCTACATCACTTTCGTCGGACACGTGACTTCCAAAAAATTAGCCTATACGCATAGTCGCTATAGCATGACAGAGTGTAAAAAAATCAATGGTGGAAAATAGACGTAGTTCGCAGGGGTTTTTTGGCTATTGAGCAATATGGCAACAACTTTGCGAAGCGCTTCGCAAAGAGGCAAATGAAAGGTAACAAGAGAAAAAGTCAAAAAGGATGACCTAAAAAATCACTTCCTATAATACCCGTGCTGTAAAATGGGGTATATTGACAGTATCAATATAAAACACTCTATTTATAGCAGGTGATATTCGTTATGGCTTTGATCCCTAAAAACTATGCTCGCTTAGAAAGTGGCTACCGTGAAAAAGCACTCAAGATTTATCCATGGATATGTGGACGCTGCTCACGGGAATTCGTTTATTCAAATCTAAGAGAATTAACTGTTCATCATATCGATCATGATCATACCAATAACCCTGAAGATGGCAGTAACTGGGAATTATTGTGTCTCTTCTGCCATGACCATGAACACTCTAAGTATACAGAAGCCGACCAGTACGGAACGAATGTGGTTGCGGGTGAAGATGCACAAAAAGATGTGGGTGAAGCCACTTATAACCCGTTTGCAGATTTAAAAGCTATGTTGAATAAAAAGAAATAACTTTATCTCTGTTTTGTTTGCGCAGGTTTGAAAAGCTATTCAAGCCTGCGTTAATGCCCTATTAATATCCTCTTTTACCACCTCAACATTCCTCTCCCTATTCCACCATTATAATTTCATTTCTCGGCACGCTATCCAGTCATTCGTCAGCAATTGCAACTTATTCATGACCTAACAACACGCCTTATCATTCCATTATTTGATACACGTCATCAACAAGCCGCCCTACCGATTCGACTTAACCCGATTATTAATATTGAAGGACAGCCCTATGTACTTATGACTCATTTGATGTCAGCTATCTCTAAATCCATGCTAGAAAAAGAGATTATTTGCATTGGGTACTAAAGAGATAAAATCAAAAACGCGATCTACTGGTCGATGGGTTTTGATGAAAAATTGCTAATAAAATAATGATGCACAACTACCCTAAATAGTTTGAGCCATAGCAAGCAGGTAAACTCAGCCAATAACGCTATAGCTCAAAATATCTCGAAGGAGCGAATTAGAAACCTAATTCATCTAACAGATCATCCACCTGTGACTGTGATGCCATCACATTCACACCTTCTTTATTAATCTGAGGACCATTGAGCAGGCTTTCACTTTGAGTCTTCACTCGCATTTCTGGTGGTGTATTTTCCATCAGCAACGCTAATAGCTGTTTCTCTGCTTCTTCAACCACTTCCATCATTTTTTTGACGACTTGCCCCGTTAAGTCTTGGAAGTCTTGCGCCATCATGATTTCTAATAGTTCAGCTTTCGTCACTTCGCTATCTTGGATAACTTGTCCCAAAAATGCTTGAGTGGAGCCGCGTAACGCTTCAGAGACTTCACCGGACGCCGCCTCTTCCCACTGTTGCTGCAACGCAATCGCATTTTTGTTCATTTCCACTTGCAGCGGCTTGATAACATCAATGCCGTTGAGTGTTTTTTCTGCCGCTTGGGCTGTCATTTGCGCAATATAACGCAGGCGGTCTTTACCGTCTGGAATACTTGCTACTGCCTGCTGAACGCTTTTCTCTAAACCCAACTCACGCATACTTTCACGTAAGGTTCGCATCAGAGTTCCAATACGTGTAATGACGTGTTTTAGATCTTCGTTGCCAGTGCCATTACGACTGCCATTCATTGCTACTTGTTCAATCATCACTGTCTCCTTTACCGCCCGCGATTATTGCAGCCCCATTTTTTCAAATACTTTATTTAATTTTTCTTCGAGGATAGCTGCGGTAAACGGTTTCACAACATAGCCGCTCGCACCAGCTTGTGCTGCCGCAATAATATTTTCTTTTTTCGCTTCTGCGGTCACCATTAAGACAGGGATATGTTTAAGTGCATCATCGCCACGAATGGTTTTGAGTAACTCTAAACCATCCATATTTGGCATATTCCAGTCAGCAACAACAAAATCAATATTCCCAGCACGGATTTTTTCGAGGGCATCAACGCCATCTTCCGCTTCTTCAATTTTGTTAAAACCAAGTTCTTTTAATAAGTTACGGACGATGCGACGCATAGTAGAAAAGTCATCGACAACCAGAAAGCTCAGATCTTTAGCGGCCATAACCACTCCTTCAAAAATACAATGATAAATAAACTGTCACCACTAAACGGTGACAGTAGAAAGTTTTGTTAATACGCTTGGGGCAATTTTCAGTAGATCCAGCACTTCATCTGCGGCATTCATTTCGATTGCAGCACGCGGCATACCAAATACGACGCAACTACTTTCGTTTTGAGCATAAGTGAAAGCCCCTTGTTGACGCAGGTTGAGTAAGCCCTTGGCGCCATCCATTCCCATTCCGGTCAGCAAAATACCAATACATTTACGTCCGACATGCTTAGCGACTGAGTCAAATAACACATCGACGGAAGGACGATGGCGGTTAACCGGCTCGCTCTGTTCCAACACCACTTGATAACCTTTGCCTTTATCGGCAATCAACATGTGTGAATCACCCGGCGCAATATAGGCGCAGCCTTTTTGCAAAATCTCATTGTGCTCCGCCTCTTTAACTGTAAGTGCACACAGTTTATTTAAGCGTTCAGCAAAAGAGCGAGTGAAGCCTGCTGGCATATGCTGAGTGATCACCACTGGCGGGCATTCTCTTGGCAGCATCTCTAAAAATTGGCGGATAGCTTCTGTTCCACCAGTTGAGGCTCCCACGGCTATCACACGGTTGTTGCACACGTATGGCGTCAGCGGTTTAGCGAGAGTTGTCGGCTCAGCAACTTTTTTCTCTGTACGAGCAAAACGGTTACGCTGCGACATTTTAGACATTGCCGCTGCGCGAATTTTTTCACCGATCATATCGCGATAACTCATCATGGTTTCGCGAATACCAATCTGTGGTTTTGTCACAAAATCTACGGCGCCCAGTTCTAAAGCCTTTAATGTCACTTCAGAGCCTTTAGAGGTTAATGTGGAGACCATAACGACCGGAATTGGATGCAGCCGCATCAATTTCTCTAAAAAATCAATACCATCCATTCTCGGCATTTCAACATCGAGGGTGATAACATCTGGCTCCAGTTGCTTAATTAAGTCCCGAGCAACATACGGATCTGGCGCTGTGTCGACCACTTCCATATCAGTGTGACTGTTGATAATTTCACGCATTAATTGGCGCATGAGTGCAGAGTCATCGACGCACAATACTTTTATTTTTTTCATTGTCCTCTCCTCGCCGACGCTAAGCTGTAGACGGTCTGCCCATTGATCACAAACTGTTTTGTCAGTTGCGAAATATTTTCAGAGTGACCAATAAACAATAAGCCATCCGGCTTGAGCAGTGGCGCAAAGCGCTCTAGCAGTTTTATCTGCATTTCCTTGTCAAAATAAATCATGACGTTGCGGCAAAAAATCGCATCGAAGCGATGTTGTAATTGCCAATCGCCTTCCGTCAGGTTTAAGTAACGAAACTCAATCATGTTGCTAAGTGCGGGCTTTACGCGAGCAAACCCTTCGTACTCACCCACCCCTTTCATGAAGTAGCGCTGCCGTTGCAGTGCTGTCAGGGTTTTGAGTTCTTCGATTCGATAGATCCCTTGTTTCGCTTTCTCTAATACTTCCGTGTCAATATCACTGGCAACGACCTTGGCATTGACAGCGTTGGCTCCCAGAACATCGCTCACTGTCATGGCGATAGAATAAGGTTCTTCCCCTGTCGAAGAAGCCGAACACCAAATATTGATATTGCTATTTCGACGGCTTTTTAAAAAATCTGTCAATGTCGCAAAGTGGTGAGGCTCTCGAAAGAATGCCGTTAAGTTTGTGGTCAGTGCGTTGATAAATGCTTGCCATTCCGTATTCAACGGTTCACGCTCTAACATCCGTAAGTAATCAGAAAAATTGTCGATATTACAGTCACGTAAGCGCTTTAATAAGCGGTTATAGACCATATTTTTCTTATTCATCGTAAGGACTATTCCAGACTTTTTATGAATAAATCGACAAACCCGACCAAACTCGTCATCAGTCAAAGGTTCTATCTGTGGTACTAATAGCATCGTACTTGTCGTCCTATTCAATAAAAACCGGCGAGGCAGCCGAAAGTGGCTGCCTAACTATCATCGTCTAACTTATGCGTTGTCTAACTAACCGCCTCTCCCTAGTTCAAGTTATCTAGATTGAGAGTTCATTATTCACGCTATCGCATGAATACCCATTACCGTCTAACTCGGGTCGACTGTTCTGGTAATTCGAAAAATTCCACAGTCTCGACCAAATTATTGGCTTGGTCTTCAAGTGCTGCTGTCGCACTGGTTGATTGCTCTACTAATGCGGCGTTTTGTTGTGTAACAGAATCCATTTGGCTTACTGCAATCGCAACTTGCTCAATACCTCGGCTCTGTTCATTCGATGCAGACGCAATATTGCCCATTAATTCAGTCACTTGGTTAACAGCGGCAACCAGTTCATTCATGGTTTGACCTGCTTCATTCACCAACTGAGAGCCCTGGTTCACACGCCCTACTGACTCGTCAATCAAGCCTTTGATCTCTTTCGCCGCTTCAGCGCTTCGTTGCGCTAATGCGCGAACTTCACCTGCAACTACCGAGAATCCACGACCTTGTTCACCCGCACGCGCCGCTTCTACTGCAGCATTTAATGCAAGGATGTTGGTCTGGAAAGCGATGCCATCAATGACACTGATGATGGCGCTAATTTTCTGAGAGCTATTAGAAATGGCAGTCATCGTGTCAATCACACCTTCCGTGATTTCACCGCCTTTTGTCGCTGTGCGCGATGCACTCACTGCAAGTTCGCTAGCTTGACGCGCATTATCGGCGTTTTGTTTCACTGTCGCAGTTAACTCTTCCATACTCGCTGCCGTCTCTTCTAACGAGGCGGCCTGCTGTTCTGTTCTTGATGATAAATTATTATTCCCTAAAGCAATCTCACGAATACCCGTATACATTTGGTCTGTATTAGAACGAATAGAGGTGACAGTTTTTGCCAATGATTGCTGCATGACTTTTAATTTTTCGAATACATCACCGATTTCATCACGGAAATTAATTTCAATATTCTGATTTAGTTTTCCTTCCGCAACGTGCATAAAGTGTTCACTCATGCTGTTTAATGGTGAAATGACTTTACGTTTTAACCACAGATGCACAACGGCAATCACACCGAAAATAATGACAATGACGGTAAAGAATGAAACCCATGCAAATTGGTTATAAAATCTTGCATCCGCAATAGAATCATTACTTTCATCATTTAAAACAGAGAGATAATTATTAATAACACTGATTAATTCATCTTGGTTTTGTTGTGCAGGCAGATTGATATAAGCCGCAACATCGTTGTTATCAAGATTGCCTTTCAATGCGTTTAACGTGACGACAAAGGCATTAAATTTCTCTTCCAATGCCGCTAAGTTTTCTTTTTCGCTTAGCACTGGCTGAGTTTTGAATTCGTTATACGATTTGTTAGCTGAAATTAAGTAGTTATCGAAAACAACGCGGGTTTCTTCGATTAATGGAACGTGGTCGCCTACTTTCATCAGTAAGGCAATTTGAGTCAGGCTATTACGTGCCTGCATTAAGTTTTTGCTGGTCTCTTCCAGTAATGCGCGTTTTTTAGAACCCATATCGATTCTTTCTAGCGCGTTTAATTCGCTGTTAACGATGCCAACAGAAACGCCGCTTGAGGTTAACTGCATGCCACAAAATAAAATCAGGAGTAAGTATAAGCTCACTGAAATTCGGATATTCTTTCCTAACATATTTAATCCCCTACTTATGCCAGCCAAAAATTTGGCCCTTTTTTAATTATCGAGCTTAAACATATAAAAGCGCTGCGAGAGAAACTCTCACAGCGCTCGAACAGATTTACCCTTAAAAGGTTTCCCAGTTATCGTCATCTTTATGATTTTTCGATGCGATTTTGGATAAATCTGGTGTTTTAACAATATTAGATACTGTTCTTGGTGCAGGTTGTGCGTTGCGTACTTTTGCTTGATCCATTGCAGGTAAACGGAAAATGGAGATCAACTGGGAAAGCTTAGCGACTTGCTCTTCCAGTACATTTGCAGCAACAGCGGATTGCTCAACGAGTGAGGCGTTTTGCTGAGTTACTTTGTCCATCTCTTCCACGGCAATACTCACTTGAGCAATACCTTTGCTCTGCTCATCAGACGCGGTTGCGATGTGCGTCATGATGTCAGTAACACGTGTGACTGAGTCGACAATTTTTGTCATTGTTTCACCAGCATCTTCTGCTTGGCGAGCCCCTACGTCTGTTCTAGAAACAGAGTCTTCAATCAAGCCTTTGATCTCTTTTGCTGCATCTGCGCTGCGTTGAGCAAGGCTACGAACTTCATCGGCAACCACAGCAAATCCACGGCCATGCTCACCAGCACGCGCCGCTTCAACCGCAGCATTCAATGCGAGGATATTGGTTTGGAAAGCAATACTGTCGATAACAGCGGTAATGTCAGAGATTTTTTGCGAGCTATCAGCAATGTTGCGCATGGTATGAACCACGTTAGACACCACTTTGCCGCCTTCTTTTGCAATAACAGAAGCTTGGCTTGCAAACTCGCTAGCTTGATGAGCATATTCAGTGTTTTGCTTAACGGTTGCTGTCAGCTCACTCATGCTAGCAGACGTTTCTTCTAAGCAAGCCACTTGCTGCTCGGTACGTGAAGATAAGTCATTGTTACCCGCTGCGATTTCAGTGGTTCCCTGATAGATAGTTTCACTACCATCCAGTACACCACGAACCGTATTGATCAGCTCTTGTTGCATGTGCTGAGCACCACGCGCTAACTCACCAATTTCATTGTTCGCTGAGGTATCAATTTTTGGCGTTAAATCCCCTGAAGCGAACACTTTAATGCGCTCGATCAGCGTATTTAATGGCTCAGTGATCCCTTTACGCACATAGCGATAGCTAATCACGCTGATCACTGCTAACAGTACGGATAAGATAACCAGCAAATACAGTGATTGGCGGTAATTGGATTCTGCATTCACGACTTCATTTTCAAAATCTGAAGAAATTTCAGCAAAATAGAGGCCAAATTGCTCTTCAAATTTGGCTTGTAACCCTGACGTTCTATGCGCATAGAAGCCGTTTAAATCCCCCTTCTCTGCATATTCCGACAGTTTGGTTAATGCAACACGATAATCCTCATAGGATTTTAGTAAGTTATCAAATAACCCCTTATCCACATCTGCGTTTGCCATCAACTTTCTGTAACTGTCATACGCTTCATCGGCAGCTTTAAATTTACCTTTTGCTGAAGCAATAAGATCCGCAGCAGAGGCATCATCTTTAATGCTTAACTCTTCTAATAAATACGCGTTAATGGCGCGGTTTAAGTCAGAACGAGCTTGCAATAGATTGACCCAGCTTTGAGTCAGAACGAGTCTTTGGCGTTGGAGAGAATTCAAATAATTAATACTGTCGCTGTTATCGCCGAGTTTGGTAAACATCAAACCACTTGATACCAGCTGCAATAAAATAAATACAAAAATAACGGACAAAAGTCCTGATACGATTTTAATTCGACTGTACATGGTGTTTTACTAACATAGTGTTGTTGTAGTTTGGATATCGGACAGTTGCTCAAAAACTTTAGTCATTCACTTACCATTTTTGAGCAAATTATCAGCGTATTTAACGCATCTAATGACTCGTTATTCCGCGATATTGTCGATTAACACCATCTCTTCACTGGTCAATAATTTTTCGATATCAACCAAAATCAACATACGTTCGCCTACTGTTCCTAGACCGGTCAGATACTGAGTGGATAATGTCACCGCAAAATCTGGCGGTGGTGCAATTTGCTCTTCATGCAACACCAGTACATCGGAAACACCATCAACCACAATTCCCACAACTCGGTCTTTTAAGTTCACAACGATGACGACGGTGTTGTCGTTGTAAACTACGTTTTCATGGGAAAACTTAATGCGCAGATCGATGATCGGAATAATGACGCCACGCAGGTTGGTGACACCTTTAATAAAGTCAGGAGTATTCGCAATACGAGTCACTTGCTCATAACCACGAATTTCCTGCACTTTTAAAATCTCGATTCCGTACTCTTCTTCACCAAGCGTAAAAATGAGGTAGCCTTCGCCATTCTTTTCTTCTTCAAGCTTGTTTAAATCGTCATCTAACATAGACATGGTATATAACCTCTATTTAGTGCATTACTGGTTGAGAAACAGGCTGTTTCTTATTAATCAAAATGTTGTTGTTCATTCTCTGCAATTCTGCGACGTCTAAAATCAGCGAAACAGAACCGTCGCCCATGATGGTTGCAGCGGAAATTCCCGGAATTTTGCGATAATTACTTTCGATATTTTTCACCACGACCTGCTGCTGCCCCACCAGCTTGTCAACCAATAAAGCGAAACGATGCCCCGCATTTTGGATGATCAGCGCGATACTATTGGCAAGATTTGGTTCGGCATTTTTGATAGAAAAGACGTGATGCAATTCGACCAGTGGTAAATATTCACCGCGAACGAGCAGCATTTTTTCTTCACCGGCAAGGCGATAGATATCCTCTGGACGTGGCTGTAATGTGCTAATAATTGCGCTAAGTGGCACGATAAACACATCGTCAGAGACTTTGACTGACATACCATCAAGAATGGCTAAGGTTAATGGCAGTAAAATCCGAATGATGGTGCCTTTACCTTCTGTGAAACCGATTTGAATACGTCCGCCCATGTCTTGAATGTTTCGTTTAACCACGTCCATTCCGACACCACGCCCTGAAACATCCGTCACCACTTCGGCAGTAGAGAAGCCCGGCGCCATGATCAACATCGCGACTTCATCGTTGGTCATGCCATCGTGAACATTCATACCTTGAGAGCGAGCTTTTGCTAAAATTCGTTCGCGGTTTAGCCCTGCCCCATCATCACGCACTTCGATGCAGATATTGCCGCTTTGATGTGCCGCAGAGAGCGTTAATGTTCCCGCTTCAGGCTTACCATTTGCCAAGCGAACTTCTGGTTTTTCAATACCATGGTCAAGACTATTTCGGACAAGGTGATTAAGAGGGTCGACGATGCGTTCGATAAGGCTCTTGTCTAATTCAGTTGAGCTACCTTCCACCTTCAGTTCGATTTTCTTACCCAGTTTAGAGGCAATATCGCGCACCATACGCGGGAAGCGGCTGAAGACATAATCCATCGGCATCATACGAATGGACATAACTGACTCTTGCAGAGCGCGTGAGTTACGCTCTAATTGAACGATAGAACTGAGTAAATCTGCATATTCGTTTTGGTCAACTTGTTGGCTATGCTGAGTCAACATTGACTGGATGATTACCAGCTCGCCGACTAAGTTGATCAGTTGGTCAACTTTTTCAACTGCAACACGAATACTGCTTGAATCCCCTTTGGGCTTCGCTGCAGCAGCTTTTTTAGTGGCTGCGGATGACGATGCTGAAGATGATGATGTCGAAGATGGCGCTGACGTTGGTGCCGCAACAAGTGTAGATGTCGGTACAACCGCTTGAGGCGCTTCAACTGGATCGGCAGGTGCTTCAACCATTGCTGCCAACTCTTCCACCGTTGCTTCCAATTCTTCGAGAGTTGCAGCAACTTTACTTTTTTGGTTACTACCTTGTGTTGCACGCTGGCACTCTTCAAAACTGATTTCGCTGTGCTGGATTTGAGACTCATCCACGACGAAACACAGTACCCCACAGATATCTTCGATATCCGTATTGGTCCCTAACCACGCTTTTAAGCTGGAATCACTTTTTTCAGAGCCAAATAAGCTACCGAATAAACCTAGTTCATCCGCTAATACATCTACTTCCGTCGATTTCAGACCGTTTAACGTAATGATGAAATAGTGAGAAAATTCGTTATTTGTCAACGCAGCATGAGTTTGCATCGCGGTTTCTGACGAGGACTCTTCTGTCGCAACATCGTCAGCCACAACACTGTCAGTCTCTTCGGTACTCATGCTAACAAGAGCGGCAACCTCTTCCGGGCCGACTTCGCTGACATCATGTTCAATGCTTTTGAGCACATCACAAATGCGTTTGAAAGTCTCATCATCCGGTAATGAGTCATTTTTATAGGCATCCAATTGGGACACCATCACGTCTTTTGCATCTAAGAAAACGTCAATAATATCTGGCGTTAATGTCAGCTCATCATGACGTGCCTTATCGAGCAAGTTTTCTAAGGTATGCGTGGTGTTTTGTAGATGAGTGAAACCAAAGGTTGCCGCCCCACCTTTAATTGAGTGGGCACTGCGGAATATGGCATTGAGCTGCTCGCTATCTGGGTCAATAGGATCAAGCTCAAGCAAATGCTGTTCCATATCCCTAAGCAACTCATCGGCTTCATCGAAAAATGTTTGATAAAACTCGGTAATATCCATGCTTTTTATCCAATTTCGCTTAAGTTTCACTTAACACTGACTGCCGGATAAGTCCGGCAGTAGTGAGATTCGGGTGATTATGGTTTTTGTCATTACTGTTTATCGGGTGACTTTGTCACCTTCACAGTCACGACATCACTGTTTGCCGGTATTGGCACATCTTCTGGGCCTTTTTTCAGCACATCGTTAATCGGTGTTGCGCCATCGTATTCATGTAAAATTTGATTTGTTTCATCTTCATTCAATACGATGATGCTGATCCGCCGGTTGACGGGTGCTAAGCCGTTTTCTTTGTCTAAATGGATGGATGAAGCCATCCCTACTACACGTAAAACTTTTCGCTCATCCATTCCCCCCATGATCAGCTCACGGCGAGAGGCATTGGCTCTATCGGATGAGAGTTCCCAGTTGCTGTAATAGGCTTCGCTGGCATACGGCAAGTCATCCGTATGTCCTGAAATACTAATGCGATTCGGGACATCATTGAGTAGTGGCGCAATGGCACGCAGAATATCGCGCATGTAAGGCTCGACGGTAGCAGAACCCACTTTAAACATAGGGCGATTGGCGCTATCTACGATTTGAATTCGTAAACCATCGTTGATCATGTCAATCAATAAATGGGGTTTTAATTCATTCAAACGCGGGTCTTGTAAAATCGCTTGCTCAAGATTTTCTTTTAATTTTTCAAATCGATAATTCGCATCACCGGAAATGATGTCATTTGGTTCTGGCATCACGTCACCATCACGAAAAATCGGATCTTTTCCACCACCGGGAATGGGGTTAGTGGCATCTCCGCTTTTCGTTCCTGGGTTGATGGCAGTACTGAGCGGAGTACGAAAATACTCCGCTATCTTGGTTAATTCTTGAGGACTGGAGATGGAAATCAGCCACATAACCAGAAAGAATGCCATCATCGCAGTCATAAAATCAGCGTAAGCAATTTTCCATGCTCCACCGTGGGCATGCTGCTGATGACCGCCTTTTTTCTTAACACGAATAATTTGAGGGCCATTGGCTGCCATTAGCGATTACTCCTCAGTAGTTTCTGTTGCGCGATTACCGACTTTGACTTCACGGACTTTGTCTTCCAGCTCAAGGAATGATGGTCTATCAACGCTAAATAAGACTTTACGACCAAATTCAACCGCAATTTGAGGGGCATACCCTTGCAACGAAGAGAGGAAAGTGACTTTAATACACTCCATCATTTTTAATTGTTCGCTACTGCGCTGACGAATTAAACTAGCCAGTGGCAAAATAAATCCATAAGCCACTAAAATACCAAGGAAAGTTCCTACCATTGCATGAGCAATCAAGGCGCCCAATTCACCCGCAGGTCGGTCTGCAGCTGCAAGTGCATTCACCACACCTAGAACAGCCGCCACGATCCCGAACGCAGGCATGGATTCACCCACCATGTTCAAACCGGATGCTGGTACTTCATTTTCTTGACGGAATGTTTCTAGCTCTTCATCCATTAATGCTTCGATTTCATGGGCTTGTAAGTTACTTGTCACCATTAAACGTAAATAATCCACGATAAACATCATGGCAGTTTGATCTTTGAGAATGCGAGGATACTGAGAAAAAATCTCACTCTCTTGCGGGTTTTCAATATCTTTTTCGAGCGCAAGTAGACCTTGTTGACGAGATTTATTCAAAAGCTGAAATAACAAAGCCATCAAGTCCATTGACATGGCTTTGTTGTAAGAAGAGCGACGGAAGAGTCTTGGTAATACTTTGCATAATGCAACGATGGCTTTACCACTGTTACCCACAACAAATGCGCCTAAACCAGCCCCTAAAATAATGACAAACTCAGCTGGTTGGTACAGCGCGCCAAGATGACCACCGACCATGACATAGCCACCGATAACGGCAGCTGTAACAATGATATATCCGATGAGTATTAACACAGTATTCCCTTTCACTCCGTTGGTTAACAGATGGCAGTCAAAGGGAATATGAGGAAGGACAGGCAATAAAATTGCCTGTAAACCAAATTAATCCAATTACATTACCGCTTTGGTAATGCCATCTTGTCGATATTCCGTAATATCGGCGAGATGCTCGGAAAGTTTACGTTTTTTTATCGCTCGTGATGGAGGCTGGCACAAGCTACACGTAAAACTATTTTCAGGAATGTGGGCATAGGTGATAAATGAACCACTACAGCAATTGCAATCGGAACTTTGCAACATGCCACTTTCCACAAAACGAACTAATGTCCATGCACGGGTTAATGCCAAAATTGGCTCGTCTCCAGTATTGGGTGAACACTGCTCTAGATAGAGTCGATAGGCTTTGAGAATAGCATCAACCCCTTCACATTGACCGGTTTTCAGTAAAAACTGATAGGCGTTGTAGAACATGGATGAGTGAATATTTTGTTCCCATGTCATAAACCAATCGGTTGAAAAAGGGAGCATCCCTTTTGGTGGTGGGCAACCTCTGAGTTCTTTGTATAAACGCACTAAGCGTCCGCGACTAATTTGAGTTTCGCTTTCTAACATCTGCAGGCGAGCCCCAAGAGAAATCAATTCCATTGCCAAACGAATATCATTAGCTTCCTTGACAATACTTTTTTCAGCTACGCTACTCATCTTTTTCTCGCTATATCTGAATCGGACTCATTATGCGTTTGCAATAATCGGGTAGAAAGAAGGATACCCGTATGAATTTGCTGCAATTCATCAACTCGAGAATCTCGAGTAAGCTTTTCAATCGTGTCGCTGTTTTCAAATCTAAATTGACAGATTAGCTGATTTGTTTCCGCTAATTTAACCAATTGAGGTAAAGAAAGTTCTGCTAAAGTGTTTGCCATTGAATCGGAAATCCCGAGACGGAACATGGCAGTGGCTTTTTCCTGGGCGATAAGCTTTTGAGCTAAAAGCAAATATGAAAGATTAATATCGTATATATGCTTCAGAAAATCAGTGGTAGAGCTCATTTTTTTATACCTTTCGAATAATTATTAACATCTGCATGAAGAAAGAACAAATATCAATTTGAGCCGAATGTGTTAACCAAAGTTTTAAATATGAAAATAATTAAAGCTGGATAGTGTAGTCCATTACTATCCCATGAGGTCCATTGAAATACCCAGTTTGGAGTATATAAACACACAGGTTCAAACTTAAATTAAATATATTTCCTGATTACCTACAACAATAACGAGTGGCTAAAAAGTTAGCATTTCCTGTAAATCTCAGAATATACCGATTTCATTATTAGCCGTTAATTATTATGCACCACTAAATTAACTATTCAAGACACTTATGTTTCTTTTTGGTCTATCGGGATAATTATCCATCTATATATTAACAATTCTTTATTACAACTATATCTTAATCCTACTTATCTCAAATATTCACAACATTTAGATTTTTCATAAGTCAAATACTAGCATTTTAAGTAAAAAACTCACACATATGAGGGAATTTATAAGCGATAAACACTAAGCATAACGAAAGAGCCTACATATTGATCTAAATCAATCTTTATTACTCTCGTAAAAATGCAATTCGTTTAAAGGCTTAGTAATATCGGTAACTTAGGAATAAAAATTAAACATTATTTTTCAATGTGTTTAATCAAAATTACAAATCTTAATCAAATTAATTCAATTTTTTCCTGCCAAGATTAAAGTTAAATTTGTCATACATATTATTATTCCATAGTAAATTTATATTAATTAAATTTAACTGTATTAATATTAACCAATAGCAATAACATTAAAAATTCTAATTAAGACCATTTTATATACAGACAATACCATTAAAGATTTCAGATAAAATTGTCATGAATTTTCATCGAGCATTGCCATATTAATAAGCAATATTGTTATTTTTGTATGACAAACTCATTTTAATTAAATTAACTTTTCAAACATTTGATTAACCTATTTAGCTATTATTTTTTGCATAAAAAATTCAAGCCACAGCATTAGTTAGCGCACTGAGTTATTGATAAAAGGAAAAAATAAAAAAAACTAAGCACCATTCTCCTAGCGAATTTATAAACAATAAGATGGTCATCCAAGTTCACTACATCTATGTGTAAATAAGCAAGACCTGCTTCGAAAATATGACTTATGTAAATAAGTAATTTAACTTATTACCCCCGCGTACATATCGCTGTTTATTTACCAGTTAGTAACAATGAATGATAATATCATTATGTTACTATATACTTTTATTTTAACAAATTACTTAACCACAATGACAACATTACGTATAACTGCTTATTCGAATTAAGATACATATACGTTTTCATATGTTTTATTTAAAAAATTATATGATGACTAAAAGGGTAAAATTGGCATATTGATACTGAGGTGAAGGGTGGATAAAATATTGTTAAAACTGGGACTTGGCTCACAAAGAGGTGATGAGGTTACATCATGGTTTCATTATGAAACAGGCTTATTCTTTAGCCAATCAGGCATAAAATCGGTAAAAATGTTCGTTCTCCAAACTATCGCTATCCATTTTTCATTTTATTAACATGCAACCCATTGTCTATTCTGTGACGCTTTGTACTATTTATCTTATAAAGAAATTAATTTTTGAGGTTTACTATGTTTAATTATTTAGCAACAGTTGAATTTGTCGAAGATGAAGGAGTATACGAAATTAATTTTTGTGATTTTCCCGATATTCAAGGCGTGACTTATTGCGCAGAAGATGTCGAACTAGAGGCTCAAGAAACATTACTCGCCACACTTTCGGAGCTAATCACATTAAGAAATCCGATTCCTCTTCCCCAAAATTCGGTCACTAATGCGTTTGCTATTCATTTACCTGTATTGAGTTGCTTAAAAATCGCACTACACAATGCCATTCTTGAAACTCAAACTCCGCGGAGCAAACTTGCTCGGACACTCAATATCAGCGCTCAACAAATAGAGCGGTTACTTGACCTACAATATGCATCAAAAATTGAAGCGCTCGAACAAGCTTTATTTGTCGTGGGATATGACGTGAAAGTGACCGTTAGCCCTATCGTTTAGAAATAACCAACGAAGATAACGGTTAAAAAGAAGAAAACTCGTGGCATTTTCAGTTAAAAAATAAGCTATATCACTCTTATATATATCCAATACCCCAACTGTCATTATTTAGAATTAAGTATTTGGTACATTTCATCTTATTCTGCTATTTTTATTTTCAGGTTAATTTTTCGTTAATAGTGTTAATAACCTAGGAGGATCCGTTGGTTAAACCAGCGGTCTCTCAGCCATTTGTAAATTTTCTCTTACTCTAATTGAGATTTATGTCACAATATTTCGAGCAAACACAGCCTCAAACTTAAAAAAATAGTGTGGGCTAATATCACAATGACAATCGGATAAATAACAATATGGAAGAAAATGCAGCGACAACCACCTCTCGGCCATCTTCTGACCGAAATCAACTAAAACGTAGCCTCAGTAACCGTCATATTCAGTTAATTGCCATTGGTGGGGCCATTGGTACAGGGCTATTTATGGGGTCAGGAAAGACCATCTCCCTTGCGGGTCCCTCTATTATCTTTGTCTACATGATCATCGGCTTTGTGCTGTTTTTTGTCATGCGAGCCATGGGGGAATTACTGCTATCCAACCTGGACTATAAATCTTTCAGTGATTTTTCTGCGGATTTAATCGGTCCATGGGCTGGCTTTTTTGTGGGATGGACTTACTGGTTCTGCTGGGTGATCACGGGAATAGCCGATATTATCGCGATCACCTCGTACGTCAGTTTCTGGGTGCCTAATTTCCCGGAATGGGTGACTTCATTTATCTGTGTTGCCACCCTACTGACGCTTAACTTAGTTTCTGTTCGACTATTTGGTGAACTGGAATTCTGGTTCGCGATGATCAAAATTGTCGCCATTGTGACACTAATTGCCGTTGGCGGTACGTTGATTGCGATGAATTTCCAATCACCGGCCGGGCATACTGCATCCTTAAGTAATATTTGGAACGATGGCGGAATGTTCCCAATGGGACTCAGTGGGTTCTTTGCGGGATTCCAAATTGCTATTTTCGCCTTTGTGGGAATTGAGTTAGTGGGAACCGCCGCAGCGGAAACCCGTGATCCTGAAAAATCCCTGCCGAAAGCTATTAACGCTATCCCGATTAGGATCATTGCTTTTTATGTGTTATCCCTGATTGTGATTATGGCTGTTACCCCTTGGCGCACCATTTTGGCGGATAAAAGTCCTTTTGTGGAAATGTTCGTGCTAATCAGCCTGCCTGCTGCTGCCAGTATCGTGAACTTTGTGGTACTTACCTCTGCGGCTTCATCAGCAAACAGTGGTGTTTTCTCCACCAGCCGTATGCTGTTTGGGTTATCTAAAGAGGGAGATGCGCCAAAACAATTTAGTCAGTTATCGAAAAAAGCAGTACCCGCAACAGGCCTAATTTTCACCTGTATCTGCCTAAGTTTCGGTATTGTTTTGATCTACTTTATTCCCGATATCATGCATGCATTCACCTTAGTCACAACCGTGTCTGCGATTTTATTCATGTTTATCTGGAGTATGATTTTATTAAGCTACCTGAATTTCCGTAAGAATCGCCCAGAAAAACATGCCGCATCTCGCTATAAGATGCCTTGGGGTATTTTTATGTCGTGGGTCAGTCTCGCCTTCTTTGCTTTCATGGTGGTGTTATTAGCGTTCCAACATGACACCCGACAAGCATTAATTGCGACACCACTGTGGTTTGTTATTCTGTTTATTGGCTACCAAGTCGTAAAACGCCGTAAACCACGTTGATTATTTGACGAATAAGCAATTAACAAAAATAAAAGGCTGGAAGGTTTCCCTTTCAGCCTTTTTACTATCGATAACCAAATCTATCTATTATTTTGTATTGTATTCAGCTTCTGCTTCATCAAAACGGGCTTGTGCTGCTGCGCTTGGCGCCTTAGTTATCAAGCTGATCACAATGATAGCGATAGTCGCAAAGATAAAGCCCGGGATGATTTCATATAAACCTAACCATTTGAATTTCATCCAAACTAATACTGTTACCGCACCGACAACCATCCCGGCTAATGCACCAGTACGTGTCATACGTTTCCACATAACAGAGAGTAAAACGACGGGACCAAATGCGGCACCAAAACCGGCCCACGCATTACTCACCAATCCTAAGACTTTGTTATTTGGGTCTTGGGCAATATAAATTGCGATCGCCGCTACTAACAGCACCATTCCACGCCCTACCCATACTAGCTCTTTCTGGCTCGCTGATTTGCGGAAGAAAGGTTTGTATAAATCTTCGGTCAATGCGCTGGCACATACTAATAATTGGCAACTTAATGTACTCATTACCGCCGCCAAAATCGCAGACAGCAAGATACCCGCAATCCATGGGTTAAACAGTAATCCGGCTAATTCCATGAAAATACGTTCGTTATTTTTCATTACAGAACCTGCTAATGCAGGATTATTTTCAAAATAAGCGATACCAAAGAAGCCAACAGCAATCGTTCCACCTAAGCATAATGCCATCCATGTCATACTGATACGGCGTGCTGAACGGATCGTGCGATGTGAATCTGCCGCCATAAAACGCGCCAGAATATGCGGCTGCCCAAAGTAACCCAGTCCCCAACCTAACAATGACAAGATGGCAACAAAGTTCATTCCCTTAAACATATCAAGATATTCAGGGTTTTTAGCTTTAATGACTTCGATTGAAGTATCTAACCCGCCAAGGGATAAAATCACGACAATTGGCGTTAAGATCAGGGCAAAAATCATCAATGATGCTTGAACAGTATCTGTCCAACTTACCGCTAAGAAACCACCTAAGAAAGTATAAGCAATGGTCGCCAATGCCCCTAACCATAGCGCTTTGTCGTAACTAATATTAAAGGTACTTTCAAACAATAAGCCCCCCGCGACAACTCCTGATGCACAATAGATAGTAAAGAAAACTAAAATAACAACCGCAGAAATAATACGTAAAATCTTACTATTATCTTCAAAACGACTTGTAAAATAGTCTGGCAACGTTAAGGCATTATTATTTTTCTCGGTTTGTACACGTAAGCGCCCTGCAACAAACAACCAGTTCAGATAAGCCCCTAAACATAAACCAATCGCAATCCAGCTTTCAGAAATCCCAGCGAGGAAAATAGCGCCTGGTAAACCCATCAATAACCAGCCACTCATATCTGAAGCCCCTGCAGATAATGCGGTTACCACACTACCTAAACTTCGTCCCCCTAGAATGTAATCATCAAAGTTTTTCGTTGAGCGATAGGCTAAATAGCCGATCAATAACATACCCGTGATATATACGATGAACATAATGATCATCGGAGTGCTTACAGTCATCCTGTCGTCTCCATAGTGCGTCTATTTTGTCGTTATCTTTATAATTTTCTTTGATAACTTTTAATCTCAAGGTGTTGCACTTAATTGCACAATTTTGCGTTTTTTGATGCACACCTTATCTATGTTGTGATTGTTTGTGTTGCAATAACTCAATAACTTTGCCACATCATGCTAGACAGACTCAGATGCTTTTAACAAGAAATTAACTATTTTTTGTTCAATAAATAAAAGACACATCACAAATGTTAAACTTTTAAGTCAAATTCTTAATTAAGCGTTTAACTTGCCACCATCTTAAAAGAGAAATCAATATATTGATTTATAAGTAAATTATAAAAACCCAATCAATGGGCATCATAAATCACTCATAAAAATAAGAGTTGTTTCACATTTTCTTCACATAACACATTAACAATGTTGCACAAAGTTGCAACATCATCATAATGGTGTGTAACTTTTGGTATTTAACACCTGTGAAAAGGAAGGAATTAAGATGAGTAGCACAACAACTATGGGTGTGAGACTTGATGAAGAAACTCGTGACCGCATTAAAGCCGCCGCTCAACGTCTTGATCGCACATCCCATTGGCTTATTAAACAAGCTATATATAATTATTTAGAGCAACTCGATAACAACCAAATTATACCTGAATTATCAACGGTTTTGGATACAAAAGATCAGCATTCTGGTGATGAAATTTCGTCTCCTGAGACCCTTTATCAGCCATTCCTTGAGTTCGCTGAGCATATTTTACCCCAATCCGTAAAACGCTCCGCAATTACATCAGCGTACCGCATTCCTGAAACTCAAGCCGTGCCTATGCTTTTACAACAAGCTGAGCTGCCTCCAGAGCAAGCTGATGCGGCTCATAAATTGGCTTACTCCATTGCAGAAAAACTGCGTAATCAAAAAAATGGGGTTGGTCGTTCAGGCTTAGTTCAAGGGTTATTACAAGAATTTTCGCTGTCTTCTCAAGAAGGTGTGGCATTAATGTGCCTTGCCGAAGCGCTATTACGTATTCCGGATAAAGCCACTCGCGATGCGCTGATCCGAGACAAAATCAGTACGGGTAACTGGCAATCTCATGTTGGCCAAAGCAGCTCGATGTTCGTCAATGCGGCAACATGGGGGCTTTTATTTACAGGTAAATTAGTCTCTACCCACAATGAAGCCAAATTATCGACATCGTTAAATCGCATTATCAGTAAAAGTGGTGAGCCGCTAGTACGAAAAGGCGTGGATATGGCAATGCGCTTAATGGGTGAACAATTTGTCACCGGCGAAACCATCGCCCAAGCCCTTGCCAACGCACGTAAATTGGAAGACAAAGGTTTCCGCTACTCCTACGATATGCTGGGTGAAGCCGCTTTAACCGAGAAAGATGCCCAAGATTATATGGTCTCTTACCAACAAGCGATCCACGCAATTGGTAAAGCATCGAATGGACGCGGTATCTATGAAGGACCGGGTATTTCCATCAAATTATCGGCACTACATCCGCGTTATAGCCGCGCGCAATACGATCGCGTGATGGAAGAACTGTATCCGCGCTTACTTTCTTTAGTCTTGCAAGCTCACCAATACGATGTTGGTATCAATATTGATGCTGAAGAAGCAGATCGCTTAGAAATTTCTTTAGATTTACTCGAAAAATTGTGTTTTGAGCCGAAATTAGCAGGCTGGAACGGTATTGGTTTTGTCATTCAAGCTTACCAAAAACGCTGCCCATTTGTTATCGACTCAATTATTAATTTAGCCGAACGCAGCCAACGACGCCTGATGATCCGTCTCGTAAAAGGCGCTTATTGGGATAGCGAAATTAAACGTGCGCAAATTGATGGCTTAGAAGGTTATCCAGTTTATACACGCAAAGTGTATACCGACGTTTCTTATATAGCTTGTGCTCGTAAATTACTGTCTGTACCTAATTTAATTTACCCACAATTTGCGACTCATAACGCACATACATTATCAGCTATCTACCAAATTGCAGGTAAAAACTACTACCCTGGTCAATATGAGTTCCAATGCTTACATGGCATGGGTGAGCCATTATATGAACAAGTTGTTGGTAAAGTGGCTGACGGTAAACTCAACCGCCCATGTCGTATTTATGCTCCAGTAGGTACCCACGAAACCTTATTAGCTTACTTAGTACGCCGTCTCTTAGAGAATGGAGCAAATACTTCGTTTGTTAACCGAATTGCGGATGCCACGATCCCATTAGATGAATTGGTTGCTGATCCGGTTAAAGATGTTCGTGAATTGTCTAAAACTGAAGGGCAAATTGGCTTACCACACCCTAAAATTCCATTACCGCGCGACCTATATGGAACCCGTCGTGTTAACTCAATGGGCTTAGATTTATCTAACGAACACCGCTTAGCATCACTCTCGAGCGCATTACTCAATGCCGCGGCACAAGAAAAAATCGCGGAACCACTGCTGGGTGGTGAATTTGTGACACAACAAGCGCTACCTGAAGCTGTCGCAATTATCAACCCAGCCTGTCATCGTGATATCGTTGGTAAAGTACGCGAAGCCAGTGAACAAGAAGCTGAACATGCGCTGAATATCGCCACTGATGCTGGCGCGATTTGGTTTGCAACGCCACCATCTGAACGTGCAGCTATCCTGTTACGTGCAGCTGACATTATGGAACAACAATTGCAGCCATTATTGGATGTGCTGGTGCGTGAAGCTGGGAAAACTTACGCGAATGCGATTGCTGAAGTGCGTGAAGCGGTTGATTTCTTAAACTATTATGCAACTCAAGTTCGTGAAGATTTTGATAATAACACTCACCGCCCTCTTGGCCCTGTTGTTTGTATCAGCCCATGGAACTTCCCATTAGCCATTTTCTCAGGACAAATCGCAGCGGCATTAGCCGCAGGCAACACTGTGCTGGCTAAACCGGCGGAACAAACACCATTAATTGGTGCTATTGCGGTATCCATTATGCATCAGGCGGGTATTCCTCGTGATGTCCTGCAATTTTTACCAGGTAAAGGTGAAACTATCGGTGCAAAATTAGTAGGCGATCAACGCGTTCGTGGCGTGATGTTTACTGGCTCAACCGAAGTCGCGGGCTTATTGCAGCGCAATATTGCAGGTCGCTTAGATGCTCAAGGTCGCCCGACGCCACTGATTGCAGAAACTGGCGGATTGAATGCGATGATTGTTGATTCTTCCGCTCTCACAGAGCAAGTCGTCACCGATGTCGTCGCCTCTGCATTTGATAGTGCCGGTCAACGCTGCTCTGCATTGCGTATTCTTTGTGTTCAAGAAGATGTCGCTGACCGAACAATTCGTATGTTAAAAGGTGCGATGGAAGAGTGCCGGATGGGTAATCCTGAACACATCTCCACCGATATTGGTCCTGTTATTGATAGTGAAGCCAAAGAGAATATTGACCAACATATTCAACAAATGCGCAGTAAAGGCAAAATCGTTTTCCAAGCCGTCTATGCCGATAGCCAAGATCAGCAAGAACAGGCAGAAGGAACCTACGTTAAGCCAACGCTGATTGAGTTAGATAATATTGGTGAGTTGAAGAAAGAAATTTTCGGACCAGTTCTGCATGTTGTTCGTTTCAAACGTGATGAGTTAGAGCAATTAGTTGACCAAATTAATGCTGCTGGTTATGGATTAACATTAGGTGTTCATACTCGCATTGATGAAACCATCAACCAAGTGGTCGCTAAAGCGAAAGTGGGCAACTTATATGTTAACCGTAATATGGTCGGTGCTGTTGTCGGAGTGCAACCATTTGGTGGTGAAGGACTTTCAGGTACAGGACCTAAAGCCGGTGGACCGCTTTATCTCTACCGTTTATTAAGCGAGCGTCCTGAGAATGCAGTTTGCCAAACACTGGAGCAGCAAGACAGCCATTTACCAATGGATGCAAGTGCTCGCGCTGAGTTACTCGCACCATTTGAAGCATTCTCTGCATGGGTACAAAAACAGAAAACGGATGTTGAGCAATCCATAATTGAACAATCTACGGTTGAACAATTTGCCCGTTTAACACAAGCCGGTACAACACGTTTATTACCAGGACCAACAGGTGAAAAGAACACCTACACCTTGCGTCCACGCGGCACTATTTTATGCCTTAGCGATAATGAACGTGATTGTTTGACTCAATTATCTGCTGTGCTCGCAAGTGGTTGTCAAACATTGTGGGAAAATAGCGAACTGCACCAGAAGCTATTTAAATCACTGCCAGAAAAAGTTCGCAAAACTATCTCATTCACCAAAGATTGGCAAAACACAGTGGAGCCAATTGAAGGTGTGATTTATCACGGAGATTGCGATCAGCTCAAACACGTTTGCGAAGCGATTGCCAAACGTAAAGGACCGATTATTTCTGTTCAAGGCTTTGAGCGTGGTGAAACTAACTTGCTCATTGAACGCTTAGTACATGAACGTTCTTTAAGTGTGAATACTGCCGCAGCGGGTGGTAATGCAAGCTTAATGACTATCGGATAATAGGCAAAAGCCTGAGTTTTTCAGTCCAGTATAATATAGGCTGATTGACTCAGGCTCTCTCTTAGCAATAACCCCTTGGGTTACATTCATAATATTCTATTCCTTTATCATTAAATCCGAATATCCACTTACTTTTTGTTTTTTGCCATTCTTATTTATCTATAAATTTAATTAAATAGTTCCCATTAATTTTTATTATTATATATTAAGTATTAGCTATAACAGTTGATTACGTTTAATTCTAAATCTGTTCAATTTATATCATTTATACTGACTATTATTCAAAAAATAAAAAAGGTGCCCTATTGGACACCTATTTGCCTATTTTAGTATTAAAAATAATCGTATAACCAACTATTTTTATTAACTTAAAATATTATTAGTTTTTTTCTGACTGCCAGCTTAAATACTGCTCATATTTACGTAGTGCAATATTGTAGTTGCTAAATGCTGAATCAGTCATTTTATCGCTCAACTGTTCTTGAACTCTACTTGCGGTAAAATCTTTCATTGAAAAGTTAGAGGATGACAGCAGTTCATCTAAGCGGCGCAGACGAACAACGTACTCGCGGACGGTGCTATGACTCATTTCTGTCTGTAAGAACAAATACTGTTTAAAAGACATAATATCGAAATAGTCTGTATTGCTATTACAGAAAATTTCACTACAAAAACGACAAAGTGCTGTAAATTGCCCTTGAAGTTCGCCCCAAGCCGCTTCATCAACCAAATCGGTCATGTCAGCGATAGCTTCTTTATTCAAGATACCATCGTTGAAAACGAGGGAGATACGATCAAGAGTTTTATTACAGTGTGCACAATGAGTTTGGCTGTGTTTAAAATCTTTAATATAACGACTCAACGGCCGTTTCTTTACAATAGAAGCAGACATAATGGTAAAGCCCTGTGTGTAATTATAAAAATAAAAAGTAACAAGATAAATCCGGTTACATACATACCATGCCCATAGCATTAATGATTGTCTGCTATGTTGCATATCGAGATAAGCGTAATTGCCTTATCTCATTTTCTTACTTTCCCTTTGTAAGGTGGATCCTTCTGGGAATGTAATGTAAGAAAATTTATTTCCCTTTGTCCGAAGCATTCTAACCTGTCTAAAACACTTTGGCGAATTTCTTATGAGAGTAATTTTGCATGTAAATTTGACCTAGCGTCAACCTAACGAACCTAATCGTTGTTAACCTAAATAGCAAAGTTTTATCACTTAAAGAACCAAGATTCGAAAGGAGACACCCCTTGGAGGCACAGACTTTACCTGATAACCCCCTAAAGGTTCAAAGGAAATTTAATTTAAAAATCAATATTATATAGTGAAAAGCATTTTATTGATAAATTTGTGATACAGCTCACTTTTCACTTCTATAATCGCATTTTAAATGTACAGCCATTAATTCTATAAATATTCGATAATTCAGTTTTATAAGTGAGGTGTAAATTATTTTTTACACTACTTCTTAATTTTAATTATTTTTACTGTATATGAAAAAAAGTTATTAGTGTCATTAGAAAAGTTATAAGGAGTTTGATTTTCTCCTATTATATACAATTTTTAGTTACTTCTACTTAACGTATTTTTTACAAAATGGTTTACTACTCGCTAAGTATTTTATGCGGTTATTCTTATTTCATGAATAAGAGAACTCAGTATCAATTACGTATTTATACCAATTAATAATAATCCATTCTTATTTTTCGCACGTCATAATAAGCTAACATAAAACACGATAGATAATTATCGCTACAAAAGTCATTTATAAAGTATAACTATTTACATTAAAGGTTAACCATTTGAATTAATTATCAATTTCCTTTTTAGGATTTGTTACATTGATAAAAGAAGATCCTCTTATATACTTAATTTGCTTTATATATAAATAATTTTAATAAGGTTGATTATGAAAAAGATGATTTTAGCTTGTGGACTGGGTTTATTGGCATTGACAATCACTGCGTGTTCAGAAGAAGAGAAAAAAGGTCAAGTTGCTGGTGCAACTGAAACTTGTAACGCTTACTTCGCTGAAGTTGATAGCTTAATTGCTAAAGCTTCTGAGAACCCACAAGCCAAAGCTCAATTAGATGCGATGAAAGGTCAGTTAGAAGAAGGTAAAAAGCAAGTTGCTGCTTTACCTAAAGACCAACAAGATCAAGCTTGCCAGCAAGGCATTGATGCAATGAAACAAATGAAAACAGCTTTAGGTCTGCAATAGTCTTTCCTACTCTGTTAAAAAAAGAGCCTATATGGCTCTTTTTTTATTGTACTGTTTTACTAAAGTAATGTGACTTGAGCAGACTATAACCAAGTTCCAAAGCGTTTAATATAAATGTGCTTCATCCCTTGTGCTACAAAACAATAACTCACTAATGTCAGCACTAACCAAGGGAAATATTCCATTGGTAAAGGCTGCAAGCCAATCATCGTACCAAATGATGAGAACGGAATATAAAGTCCAAGAGCCATGATAATTCCCGTTGTCAGTAACACGGGTAATGCAGCCGTGCTTTGAATGAAGGGAATTTTTTGTGTTCGTAGCATATGAACGACCAAGGTTTGCGACAATAATCCCTCAACAAACCAACCAGATTGGAATAGTGCTTCATGAGCTACACTATTGGCTTGGAATACATACCACATCAAAGCAAATGTCGTGATATCAAAAATGGAAGATGTTGGACCAATCCAAATCATAAATCGTCCAATATTTTTCGCATCCCATTTACGTGGACGTTTTAAAAATTCTTTATCCATTTTGTCCCAAGGTAATGCTAATTGGGACATATCGTACAGCAAGTTTTGAACCAGTAAATGAATAGCTAGCATCGGTAAGAACGGAATAAATGCACTCGCAATAAGAACAGAAAATACATTTCCAAAGTTAGAGCTAGCGGTCATATTTAAATACTTAATAATATTCCCAAACGTTTCTCTTCCTTTGATAACCCCTTGTTCTAATACCATCAAATCCTTTTCTAACAGAATAATATCCGCAGACTCTTTCGCAATATCGGTACCCGTATCTACAGATATTCCTACATCAGCATCCCATAAAGCGGGTGCATCATTGATCCCATCCCCTAGGAAACCGACAGTATGTCCATTTGCTTGCAGTAGTTTTAGGATCCGAGATTTTTGTAGTGGGGTTAATTTGCAGAAAACGGAAACTTGCTCAACTTTCGTTTTCAGCTCATCATCACTCATTGCCTCGACTTCAAGACCAGTCATTATCTCATCGATATTTAAACCTACATCATGGCAAATTTTTTCAGTGATCACGGCATTATCACCCGTAAGCACTTTGACCATCACGCCATTTTCTCTTAGTGCAGCAATAGCCGAAATTGCACTCTCTTTTGCAGGATCTAAAAATGTAAGAATACCTTGTAACTCGAGTTGTTGTTCTGCTTGAGCCGATAACGGTAACAAAGCTTCAGCATCATTCAATGAACGCGTTGCCAGCAGTAATACCCGGAACCCCTGTTTATTATAGTCACTGACCAGCTCCGCAATCCTAGCTTTAGCTTGGTCATCCAATAAGACGGAGTGTCCATCTTGCTGATAACTATGACAAACAGCCAACATTTCTTCCGCTGCCCCTTTACAGATCAATAAAGCTTCACCTTCAGGGGTTTTTACTGTGACGGATAATTTTCGGCGAATAAAATCAAATGGTAGTTCATCAATTTTTTGATAAGCCTTCAACTGCTCGACTTTATCATTGCCACGTCCACGTCGAATAATTGCCTGGTCCATCATATTTTTGGCACCACTTTGATGGAAACTATTCAACCACGCCAATTGCAAAATTCGGCTATCTTTTTGCCCATTACTGTCGAGATAATGCTCTAAAATGATACGATCTTGCGTCAATGTTCCCGTTTTATCGGTACATAGCACATCCATCGCACCAAAGTTCTGAATAGCATTGAGCCGTTTAACAATAACCTTGTGCTTAGACATGGCTATCGCCCCTTTTGCAAGGTTTGAGCTCACTATCATCGGTAACATTTCAGGGGTTAATCCCACCGCAACAGCCAGTGAAAATAGTGTTGCCTCAAACCAATCACCTTTAGTGAATCCATTGATTAATAAGACAATCGGCACCATTACCAGCATAAAGCGGATTAGCAACCAACTCACACTATTCACACCGCGATCAAAAGCAGTTTGAGCTCGAGTTCCCACAATCGATTTGGCCAGCGAGCCTAAGTACGTTTTGCTCCCCGTTGCAACCACTATGCCCCTCGCCGTTCCACTCGTTACATTGGTGCCCATCAAACAGATATTGGAAATTTCAAGTAATTCATTTTCTGTCGGTGATGCGGGTTCCAAACTTTTTGCGGACACATTTGCGAGAGTGTCATATTTTTCAACCGGGATAGATTCCCCCGTTAAAATAGCTTGGCTGATAAATAGATCTCGGGATTCCACCAGTTTTAAATCCGCAGGAACCATGTCTCCAGCTGATAATAAAACGATATCCCCTGGCACTAAGCATTTGATTGGTACCTCTTTGCGAATAGAACGTCCCGTTCTATTGTCGCGACGGTATACCGTTGCTGTGGTTCTTACCAAGGATTTCAAGGCTTCTGCCGCTTTATTGGTTCGATATTCTTGCCAAAAGCGCAGCAATCCACTTAATACAACCATCGTGACAATGATGATAACGCCCGTTAAATCAGTCTCTTCACCTTGACGCTCAGGGATCACGTAATCAGTAAAGAAACTCACAATCGCGAGGATCATTAAAACAAAAATAAATGGGTTTTTAAAAGAAGTGAGTAATTGCTTCCAAGCAGGAGGTGCTTTTTCATGAGCAACTTCATTTTCCCCCTCGACGACTAGACGGTCGAGAGCCTCATTTTCAGACAACCCCAGAAGGTTAGTTTGATATTCATTGAGAACCTGCTCAATGTTTTTGCTCGCTTGTTCGCCAACAATGAATTTTTGGCGTGCAGGGGCTTTTGCGCCTTTGCGCTGATGCCTTATTTCAGTCATAACGTTATCTCAATAGAGTACAGTTGTACTTTTTAAACGCTATCTGACTGAAAACATTGTATTTTAGCCAGATAGCTCCTGTTTATATCTCCAAGACGGGGGGTGCTCGTCCATTTCGGCTCCTTTAATCAGTTAATTTTTAGCAATCAAGCTGGTAGCTCGGATGCCACTTTCCAATTGATAGCACTGACACTTTGCTCAAGACTAATCCGGCAAACCAATGCTTCTATCTCTTTTTGCTCGACTGGCGTGGCAAGAAACTCTGCACACACCTCCAATTGTTCTGGTTTCAATGTATCTGCGCTACTCAATGACTGTAAGCGAATATGCAGGCCATTAATGGCTTGTAAAATCAACGTTCTAACAAGGATTTCATCACCTTGGTGACACATCACACGAATTTTATAACGTTGTTCAACATCCAATGCCTGCTGTTGCGGTTGGCGATTAATTTTTGCTGCAGCTTCACGCAATAGAATATTTGCGCATAAAATCAATAAGGTAGCTATTGTGGCCAGTGAGTATTGCCCTAACCCACATAACACACCAATTCCGGCTGAACACCATAGTGTTGCAGCAGTATTCAGACCTCGAATATTCATGCCTTCACGCATGATCACTCCAGCCCCTAAGAAGCCGATACCTGACACAATTTGTGCAGCAATTCGACCAGGGCTATCAGGTGAAGTTGTCACTGAACTCAAAATAAATACGGCTGCTCCCGTTGCAACCAATGCATTCGTACGCAATCCAGCCATTCTTTGACGCCATTGACGCTCTGCGCCAATTAATGCGCCAAGGCACATTGCAGATAAAAGATTTAATATATCCGGTGTGAAAAACATAATGATCCCTCCATCAAATAATGGATAACAATTAATGGGCAGAATAAAAAGCCCATGCCAAATTGCTGAATAAATAAATATTCAGTAATTAATGGCTATTGCCCGGAGGGAATAGAGAATAAATATAAACTTGCATGATACACACTCACTGCAACAGTGACTATTTCATTCGGAAAATGAAAAATTCTTATATAAATCAGGGAGTATGATTGATAGAAACATCAGACACCGCCCGCCGTAGTGGCAAGCAGCTAATAGAAGAGATTATTAATTACTTGCCAATTAAATTAAATTTTTATTACAACTCTGACTGTCCAAGTAATTTATCTCCAATAGATTAATTGTGAGCTGAGTATAGATGCGGCTAATTATTAAGTAAAGATTTAAATGTTAATTATTTTTACACTATATTTTTTATTTTTCAGAAACGAAAAAGCCCGTCCTTAAAAAGGACGGGCTTTAGAAAATCAGTTAAGCAATTAGCTTAGATAGCAGTTACGTTAGCAGCTGCTGGGCCTTTTGCACCGTTTTCAATGGTGAATTCAACTTGCTGGCCTTCTGCCAGAGTTTTGAAACCATTGCCCTGAATGGCAGAGAAGTGGACGAAAACGTCTTTGCTACCATCAGCTGGAGTGATGAAACCGAAGCCTTTAGACTCGTTGAACCACTTAACTTGACCTTTCATTTTGTCGGACATTTGACTTTTCCTATATAACATCAAAAAAACTTGCCTTTTGGCATATATGGGCCAGAGTCAGCTATTTAATCAGGGAAACACCAAGATGAAGCGTCACGGTAAAAGGCTATCTGTGATAACTTTTTTCTTTAGAACACACTAACTCAGTAATCATACATCAAATAGGACTGCTAAACAGGCCGATGCACATTAACTCATGACTTTGAGATAATAGCAACTATTTTATACATTCAATTCTGAAAATATTGCTGTTTTTTTCGATTCCGTCACTTTTAGGCGGAATTATGTTAACAAAAAAACTGCATTTTATTGATATTTTAAAGATTTCTTTTAAATAAAACCCTCTCTAAACCTCAAAAGTCGACAGGATTAATCCCAGACGATGACAATCCAGTTAAATATTTTTTTTAACTGATATATAACAATTCATTCCCTCCGTGATACCCTCCTAGTATAGATATCTGACAGAGAGTCACTTACCATGGATATTATCAAACAAATACTTATAGATGATTTAGATGCCATTAATCAGCGTGAGCAACGTGATGGCAAACCTTACTTTAATAGCCAATTTCTCGCCAATCATCCTTATTTATGTATTGGCATGATTGCAGCCTATTTACCGCTTGCCGTGATCTTATGGTACGCACCCTACTTTGGTCCTTATTGGACACTTGGTATAACCCTCTTATTTATTATACTTGCTAGCGTTCTGTTATTTGACATTAAGCCTGTCTACCATTTCGAAGATATTGGCGTACTTGATTTGCGTGTTTGCTATAACGGTGAATGGTTTGTCACTGAAACCGTATCTGAGGACGCGTTAAATAAAATTCTTAATTCTCAGGAAGTCAGCTCAGCAATCAAGCAAGAAATTTCTCGTTTATTAGCATTAAAGGGCAACATCTCCTTTTACGATATTTATCATATTGCTTACCCTGAGGTTTCTTTGCCGACACAAGTTACTTTAGCCGCTCAAAATTAAAACATTATCAATAATATAGCGTAGTTTTTATTCGTAATGAGTAGTGATTGAGCAATTAGATTTAATTTCTATTTTTATCGTTGACAGGTCGAGGTGATATCGTTAATATTCGCCTCGTTCTCAGGAACAACCCAATTCCTCCATAGTTCAGTCGGTAGAACGGCGGACTGTTAATCCGTATGTCGCTGGTTCAAGTCCAGCTGGAGGAGCCAAATTTAAAAAGCCCGCTAAGATTAATTCTTGCGGGCTTTTTGCTTTCTAGCCGTTCTTCTGCCTTTTCATTCTTTTTCACCCTATTCCCGACTACTTTTATTTATTCCTGCTCTACTCATTAATAGAACAATCCTTATGACTTATGTGCAGTTCAATTTTAGCTGCACCGCTTAAAACAGCGGGTAAATTCCTGAAACTCTATAAATAAGGCATAAATAATCACCAAATTGTTTACTTAACAACCTGTTGAACATTTTTTTTAATTTTATGCTTTACAACCGAGTACGGGGTCGGTAATATGCGCCTCGTTCTCAGGAACAACCAATTCCTCCATAGTTCAGTCGGTAGAACGGCGGACTGTTAATCCGTATGTCGCTGGTTCAAGTCCAGCTGGAGGAGCCAAATTTAAGAAGCCCGCTCAGGTTAATCCTAGCGGGCTTCTTGCTTTCTAATTCTGCCATTTTTATCTTTCCTACTAATCCCTTATCAAAGATAATTTTTACACATTAAAATTACTTTCCAATCTTAATCACATCTTTTTAACTGGCTCTTTTTTCAGCTATTTTTGACTTAATTTCTTTTACATCTGATCAGTTAGATCAAAATTCTATCGATTCGTGCAGATAACAGGCAAACAAACTTATTTTATCATTTTCCCCTTTGACATTAGCGATTCAGAACGCTAATATCCTCTGCGTGTTAAGGGAGTTCCTCCATAGTTCAGTCGGTAGAACGGCGGACTGTTAATCCGTATGTCGCTGGTTCGAGTCCAGCTGGAGGAGCCAACTTAATCTTTCCTTTCTCTGTTTTATTCTGTTTAAATTCCTTTATTTTCCAGTACGTTAAAAAACTCCAAAGAAAAATAATTTCTATATTAATTGTCCTTGATCATAGCTATTTAATCGTTTTCGTTTTATCATTCTTTCCCGGCTTGAGCATCTGCTCATCACTTCCCCCCCTTATTGGAGCCGGTTTAATGACAACTGTAACTACCCTAACGATCCGCCGCCCTGATGATTGGCATGTTCATTTTCGCGATAATGAAATGTTAAATACAGTCGTGCCGTTCACAAGCCAATTTTTTGGTCGTGCCATTGTCATGCCTAACCTTGTACCCCCTGTTACCACGGTAGAAGCCGCAAGAGCATATCGTGAGCGAATTAAACAAGCGGTACCTGCTGGGCACCAATTTACACCGTTAATGACCTGCTATTTAACTGACACAACTGATGCTGATGAACTAATTCGTGGTTTCAATGAAGGTGTATTTACGGCCTGCAAATTGTACCCCGCGAATGCCACAACAAACTCTAGCCATGGCGTGTCTGACATTAAGAAAATCTACCCTGTTCTTGCTGCCATGGAACAAGCTGGAATGCCATTACTCATTCATGGGGAGGTGACCGCCAGCCATATCGATATCTTCGACCGTGAGGCGCTGTTTATCGAACAAGTCATGCTGCCATTGCGCACTCAATTCCCTCAATTAAAAGTGGTTTTTGAGCACATCACAACCAAAGAAGCCGCACAATATGTGTTAGAGGCTAACGAATTTACAGCGGCGACCTTAACACCACAGCATTTGATGTTTAACCGCAACCATATGTTAGTTGGTGGTGTACGACCGCATCTGTATTGCCTGCCGATTTTAAAACGTAATGTTCATCAAGAAGCATTACGTGCAGCTGTTGCTTCTGGTTGCGATCGCTTCTTCTTAGGTACCGATACTGCGCCGCATGTTCAATCCCGTAAAGAGACATCCTGCGGCTGTGCAGGCGTATTTAACGCTCCAACCGCATTAGCTGCCTATGCAACCGTGTTCGAAGAATTAGGTGCTTTCGCGCATTTCGAAGCATTTTGTTCACTAAATGGACCTAAGTTTTATGGATTACCTGTCAATGAAGGTCACATTACACTGACAAAATCTGAGAATATAACCTGCGAATCTATTGCTTGTGGGACAGATAAATTAATCCCATTCTTAGCGGGTGAAGATTGTGGTTGGACTATCAAAGTAAGCTAATAACATTATGATGTGGAAAGGTTTTATCCTTTTCACATCTTCTTTTTAAAGAATCACCGGCTATTTTTTTAATTTTCACCAAAATTCACAAAAAAATAGTTTTACTACTACCATATTAAAAAAATCTTCTTATACTAGATATAGCTCGTTCTGAGTCACCTGCTCTTAGTCAGTAATAGATATTTACTATTTATCACGATGTTTGATTAGGAGGTCTAAATGAATAGAAAAAGCGATGTAATCCAAACTCACCCTGTTGTTGGCTGGGATATCAGTACTGTCGATGCCTACGATGCGATGATGTTACGTTTACATTACCTCCCTGAACAGAACAATAGCCTGGATAGCGCAATAGTTGATAAAACCATGTGGCTAACAACCGATGTAGCCAAACAGCTGATTAATATTCTTCAGGCTGGAATTGATAAGATTGAGTCTGGCGAATATCTTGAATCTGATTTCAAAACTCATTAGCAGGTAAAAAGAATGGATATTTGCCTCATAACAAATATCCATTCACTATCATTTAACCACTCCAATTTACATCATTAATAAATGAAATTTTTCTGCTTATTATTAAAGATAAAATAGAAACTATAAATTATGAATTAATTGCAAATACAAGCGGTAATTTATTATTTTTATTATTACTTTATTGACTTCAATATCGATTCCAATTTATTGTAATACTCTTTTCGAACAAGGATGTTCCCTATGAGAATATTAGTTATTGATGAGTGTTATTATACCCGCCTTGGTATTACCGAATATTTATCTTCTAATAGAAAATTAAAGTTCATTAGTACAGGGTGCATTAATGAAGGGATTGAATATATCAATAAATACTCGCCCAGTATTGTTTTGGTAAATTTAACTTACTATTGCCATTACTCGAGTTATTGCCCAACGTTGAAAACTCTACTAAACAGAACCAGTAGCATTCGATTCTATATCTACATCAATGCCGCATACCCTTTAACAGACAAGCCTCTGTTACTAAAAGATAATTTTTTCATCATGTCAAAAAATATCATGACTCAAACATTGGATAAAGTTATCACTGATTCAGAGCAAATAGAAAAAATAACTAAGCTTGCTAATAATAATGACTCATCCATCTTTACTATGAAAGAACAAAATATAATTAACAACTGGATGAATGAAACCCCTAATCATATTATCTCTAGAAAATTAGGCATAAGTAACAGCACCGTTTATTCACAAAAACGGCATATTACATCAAAAGTATTTGTTAAAAACAGAATTGAACTATTTTTTATTTATAATGTTTTTAAGTATCTTTATTAAAATAAAAAGCCCTTTTAAAAGGGCTTTCTTCATTTAAAAATAATATTACTTTTCGCTATTTAATAATCCATCCGCTAAACGATGGCGAGATTTATTAAATATTTTATTACTCACTTCACGGCCAGCACGGCGAGTACGCTGCTCATCTTCAGGCAGCTTCATCTCTTCGGTACACGCATGGCTGCAGCAGCCTTCATATTTTTCAGCGCAGCTTGGGCATTGAATAAACAGTAAATGGCAACCGTCATTTTTGCAGTTAGTGTGAGTATCACAGGCTTCCCCACATTGATGGCAATGCGCTAAGGTATCATCCGTAATACGCTCACCCATACGGTTATCGAACACGAAGTTTTTACCTTTGAAACGTAGCGGTAAGCCTTGTTCTTTCGCTTTTCGTGCATATTCAATGATCCCGCCTTCCACATGATAAACATTCTGGAAACCGTTATGCAGCATGTAAGCGCTCGCTTTTTCACAGCGGATACCGCCCGTGCAATACATCACCACATTTTTATCTTTCTGGTCTTGCAGCATTTCAACCGCCATTGGCAGTTGGTCTCTAAAGGTATCTGATGGCACTTCAATCGCATTATCAAAGTGACCCACTTCATATTCATAGTGATTACGCATATCAACGAAGATAGTGTCTGGATCATCAATCATCGCATTGACTTGCTCGGCTTTTAGATACTGCCCAGTATTCGCAGGATTAAAAGTTTCATCATCAATACCATCCGCAACCACACGATCACGGACTTTCATGCGCAGTACCCAGAAGGACTTACCATCATCATCAATAGCAATGTTCAAACGCAGGTCATCTAAGGCCGGGTCTGTTGCGTAGATAAGTTCCCGCAACACATCGACATTGGAGGCCGGTACGCTAATTTGTGCGTTGATCCCTTCTTTGGCAATATACACTCGACCAAATACGCTCAACGCTTTGAATTGTTGGTACCATTCATTACGAAATGCTGTAGGGTCTTGAATATTGAAGTATTTATAAAAAGAGATTGTGGTACGCGGCTCAGTTTCAGCCAACATACGTTCTTTAAGGATTTTATTCGAAACTTGGTTGTGTAACACTGGCATGGTGTTCGCTTTCCTATGTAATACTTTGATATAAAAAAGATTTAAATCACCAGCAAAGAATTGCTCGTTAATTTTGAGTTATTATCCCTTTTATTATGTTAATAAAAAACCCTTTATTTGAAAGGTTATTGTTAGGGGAATATATTGCGATGATTTATTAGGGGAAATAATTCTTTTTAGAAAAGAAAAAAGGGAGGGCTCCCCCTCCCTGGCATTTGCCGAAGTTACGATGGGTAAACCGCATCGTAGAGCGCAATGTCAACTGCTTTAGGGGTACTTCCCTACTCCGCTATGCAGAACAGAGTAGGTCAGAAACCTCTTTACTGCTTATATTACTAACTACACTTTACTACTTACACTTTACTAACTTACAACCTACTGGATGGACTTCTGTCTTAACCAATTAACTCGATACGAGCTGGCAGACCTTGTCTCACGGAGGCGCCAGATACCCAATCAAGCCATGTATTTGCCACTTCACGAGTCGGGTCTGCGAACCCTAAATCATTCAAGTTAATACCTGAACCATTTGCTGCATTCATCGGCATGGCTTCACCGTCTAAATAGTGTTGTTTTGCACCCATTTCGGTGTGGCCATAACCATGTTCAACGGCGAGAACTCCCGGCATAACCCCATCGAGCACACTAATTTGAGCCTCAGCATGGCCACCCGGTGTAGTGATCTTGATCCAATCCCCATGTTTAACGCCCATTTTCGCTGCATCATCAGGGTGAATAGCTACCAAGTTAGTCGGTTTCACATGACGCAGACGCTCAATCATGGTTGTGGAACTGCTCATCACATGAGATTTAAATGACATCATTTTCAATGGCCACTCTTTCTCTGGGAATACCGCATTCACATCTTCACCGTTTGCCATACGCGGTGGATAGTAGGTCGGGCAACCACTAAAACGCTCACCGGTGATCGCATGACGGTTAATCGCCACCGTAGGGTTCCAAATTTGTAACCCTTTTTTCCACTGTGGACCCGTCCCTTCGCCATCCCATGCTTTCTCATAAGGTGCGAATCGACCACCGCGCGTAAAAATATACGCAACACGGCGAACTTCTTCAGGTTTCAATGTGCGAGTAATTTGCGGCATGATACGTTCGACACCACTGATCGTAATGTCTTCTGTTGCCGCCTCCGGTACCGGTTTTTCACCTAACCAAGCCATATTAGCCGCCACACGCAGATAGTAATCTTCCGCGGTATTTAACGGATACATATTGCCATCCATATCTGCAATCACATTGTCACCAAAACCCGGTAAATTTAGTTCTTTAGCAACTGCGATACAGAATGACTCCATAGAAACAGGCTGGCCGTCCGCTGTTTTCGCCGTGCGGGACTCAACAATCGGCCAACGCGCAGTACTCGCTTTCACCTGAACACCTGACCATGGTGCACTGAAACCCCAGCTCTCGAAGTTATGGGTATCTGGCACAATGTAATCCGCTAACGCGGTCGTCTCATTCATGAAAGCATCAATACCAATAATCAGCGGTAGATGTTTGGGATCTTTCAGCTTCTCTTCCATCACCTGACGAATACCCGCAATACCATAAACTGGGTTCGTCATATTGGTGATCCACGCCTTCAGAGAATAAGGATATCCCATCAATGCTGAAGCCAACTGTTCAGTTAACTGACCTTTCGCAAACGGATACCAAGGTGCTTTCGCTGGGTACGGTTTTTCACCTGCCGCCACCCTTGCTTTAAATTCATCCGACTTTTCATACACTTCATTACTGCGAGATAGCACCACACCCTTCGGTTTCACCTTGCCTTTGTAGCCTGCGATATTGTAGCGAGGACCATCATTTTCCCCGTTAAATTTACCGCCACCGACAGAAACACCACCTTTTAAGTTTAAGTTACCAATCAACGCATTAAGCATAATCACAGACCATGCTGTATAAAAACCATTGCCACTCATCATGCCGCCGTGAGATATCACCGCCGCTTTTCTGTCATAAGAGGTTAATGCTTTTCCTAATGATTCAATGGTTTTTACAGGGACTTGGCAACGCTGACTGTATTCTTCCAGCGTCATGCGATCGGCGGCTTCTTTTAAGCATTGGAAGCTTGATTTCACCGTCACTTCACTACCGTCATGAAGCGTGACTTGGCGAGTCACAAACAGCTCTGCATTTGTCACATCGTCCGCCAGTTTCAGTTCGCCGCTTGCATCCTGAACCAAATAGGCTTTTTTCTCATCCTCACCCTCTTCAGCCGCTACACCAGTTAGGTGAGATTGCTGTAACAAATTACCCGCCAGAGGATGAGAATCATCGGTGATGACTAGATGCGTCGAGTTTGTCCAGCTTTTCTCGCCAGCCGCTTCCATGGATTTTTCACTTGGCACACTCAGATAAGCGGCGTTATAGCGGTTATTCTCGATAATCCAGCGGATCATCCCCATCACCAACGCCGCATCGGTACCCGGTTGAACAGGCACCCAGTGACCATGGTCATTGGCTAGTGTGGTGGTCAATGGTAGAGCCGGAGATACCACCACATAGTTAAACGAATCACGTAAACGAGCACTCGCTAGCTGGCGACCTTGACGTTTAAATGGGTTACCTGATTGCGCTGGAGATGTTCCAATAAACAGCGCGAAACGGGTATTATCCCAGTCTGGTTTGACGTGGGCGTTTTTATCCAAGTCATCCATCAACGCACCAGAGCCTGCACGATACGCTAAACCGCAGTAAGCTCCGTGAGCACCAAAGTTTTTGCTACCAAAAGCGTTTTGTGCAAAGCGACGAATAAAGCCATCACGGCCATCATCCCCGGCGTTAGTCACCAGTAACTGGTTGGCTTTGGGTCCTAATTTCGGTTGAGCCGGATCCAGCGGCGTTTCTAAATCACGGATAGCACGCAGACCATCCACATGACCTTCACCAAATAAATCCCCACCTTCAACCACTTCTTTGATTAACTGCTCAAAACTAATACGTTCCCACTTCCCTTCACCTCGTTTACCAACACGCTTCATCGGTTCGAGAATACGTAATGGACTGGTTAACCCTTCCATTAGCGTTGCACCACGAGCACATGCGGTTGAACGATGCTCTAATCCACTTTCGCCGCCCATTTTGGCGAATGCAGTGGATAATGGCATTCCATATGGAAAGTGTTTCTCATGGGATAGAGGGTGGTATGGGTTCCCCGCAATTCGCAAAACTTCATTCTTCGCACTGTCCACACGGGCTCGAATACCGCATTGCGTCCAGCAACCGAAGCATTGTGTCATTGAAACCACTTGCGCAGGGTTCTCTTTCCAACCACCAATCGCCGTTCCTTCAGGAATAAGCGAGTTACCATTGATGCGATCCAGTGTCACTTTGCCAGAAGTGCCATCCACTAAACCATCTACAGCACGTTTGGCAACTTCACGATAGCTCGCCCCAAAAAGAGCAAGACCACCGACAACTAAACCACCTTTAAGCCATTGACGTCTTGAGAATTTAGCCATGTTGCACTCTCCCCGCAAACCAGCGAACACCTTCGCGAACAATAATTGTTAATGCAATCCACAATCCAAATGTACCGACAATCGCCAGTAGTCCATCATTACCTAATGGGAAATGGTATGGATTGGTGATGATGTTGTATTTTGGTACCGCTTGAATCTCCATCAGGAAAATCCAACGTAATACCCACGCTAACGCCATAGACACTAACGCTAAAACCGTAATGTAAGGAACGGAGCGAACTGCTTTCACATTACTCAGCGCCATCACAAACGTGATTACCCACAGCGCGCATACGCCCATTAACATCCACCAACCTGGGCTTGTGACATCTAACTGTTGACGAACTGCAATTCCAGATGTGGTATCACCAGAGATCCACAGTGCAAAACAAACAGCAAACAGGAGTAACGTAATCACTTGAAAACGCGCTAAACGATTTTGATATTGCGGCTCACGACGCGCACCTAAGCTAATCAGCGCTGGCAGCACTTGCATCGCACTTAAGAACATCAGCACGGGCATCCACCAGCTAAACCAAATTGGACGAGCCACTAATACAGAAGCTTCACGACCGGTATATAGCAGTAAACCAATAGATGATAACGCACTCAGTAACGCTACCCAGCGGGTCGCTTTATACTCTTTCTTCCAAATCAATTTGACCAGCAGCGCAACAAAGTACAACCCAACAAACGTGGTAAACAGTGGTAGCAACACCGAACCCCACCACATCCAAGACCACATTGTTGGATGTGCATAGAAGTGCCATACACGGGCGGTTTGGTGCAGGTCAGCCGTTAATGCTAACGGCGCCGTGATCCCCATCGTGATAGCAATAAACACGGCAATCATTTCTAATCGACCGTTTCCACTGCGATTTTGCCAATGAAGATAGCAGGCATACAGCACCGCACAGGCAGCAATCCCAATAAAGAAAAAGTATTGCACCGCCCAAGGAAGCCAGAAAAACTCTTGTGGCTGTGCCATGATTTCGGAAATATAAGTCACTTGTTCGCTCATCAGAACACCTCCTGCCATAATGCCGGTTGCCCTTTACCTTGCAACGGTTCTACAAACGCATCATCCAGCCCTAAATAAAACACCTGCGGCAACGTACCACTTTCCGGTTTCAAAACTTTGATTTGCGCTTCGTGCTCAGAAAGCATCTTACGAATAGTGCTATTCGGGTCTTTTAAGTCACCGATAATGCGCGCGCCACCCACGCAAGATTCGACACAGGCTGGCAATAAACCAACTTCTAAGCGATGCGCGCAGAACGTGCATTTATCTGCAGTTTGTGTTGAATGGTTAATAAAACGCGCATCGTACGGACAAGCCTGCACACAATACGCGCAGCCTACACAACGCTCATTATCAATCACCACAATGCCGTCTTCACATTGGAACGTTGCTTGCACTGGGCAAACAGGCACGCAAGGTGGATTATCACAATGGTTACACAGGCGAGGCAGTAGAACGTTAGTGAACCCTTCTTCCCCTTTTAGGGAGACCTGATATTGGTTAACCGTCGTTCTAAATTGACCTTGAGGTGTTTGGTTTTCGACAGAACAGCTGACAGTACATGATTGACATCCTACGCAACGGCGTAAGTCAATCAACATGCCATAGCGTTTCTCAGGGTTGCCTTCACGGCGAGTTGGGGAAAAACTTAACCCCGCCTCGGCGATTGGGATCAGCGATGCCCCGGCAGTGACGGCCCCAATCTGTTGTAGGAATTTTCGTTTACTCAGATCCATAATCGGCTCCAGTATTGACATTGCTAATGCGAAAATAAAAGTTAATAATCAATCTATTATTGGTTTATCTTACGTATTGGTAACACCGTGTTACCGATGTCTGATAACCACTAAATTCTTATTTCTCTTTAAAATCGGTGTGTTATCTTTGTGCTACTCTAATAATTCTGAGTTCATAGTAAGAAGAAAAGCCTTGCGCCCCTATTGTGGTTTTCCACATACCCGAAGGGATCTTGATCTAACGCAACGAATAAACCTCAAATGTTAAAAAAAACGTCTATGCCGTTGTATCACATACTTTTAATGACCCTGCTGTTATGGTGCATTCCGGCGGGTGCGGCGCAATGGACAATCGGTGTTCTCGCCCTGCGAGGACCGAGTTTCACTCAGTTGCACTGGCAACCTTTAGTCGACACCCTCAATGAGTCCATCCCGGGTGAACGCTTTACCCTGCAACCCCTGAATCTTGAAGAGATGAAAGAAGCGATTTCGAATCGCAAAATTGACTTTTTACTCACTAACCCTGCTCAATTTATCCAACTCGATAACCGCTATCATTTACGCTGGCTGCTCTCTTTACGCTCGGATGTGGAGCCAAACAGTACGACGCGCAACGTGATTGGTAGCCTTATTTTGGTCCGTGGAGATAGCGACATTCACAGCGCGGATCAGCTCATTGGCAAAAAAGTCGGCGCAATATCTCCCGATGCATTTGGGGGATATCTATTAGGTTATAAAGTGTTAAGGGATTTAGGGTATGACACTGAAAAAGACTTTCGGATGCAGTTTTTGGGCTTTCCCGCGGATGCGCTGTTATACGCTTTACGGGATAAATCCCTCTCTGCGGCAATTGTCCCCGTCTGTTTATTAGAAAATATGGACAGTGAAGGACTGATTGATAAACACCTATTCCGTCCGCTTGTTCAAAAAGAGAGCGCGTTACCTTGCCTAACGAGCACCGAACTTTACCCCAATTGGTCATTCGCCGCGTTAAGCGAAGTTCCTGACAATTTAGTGGATAAAGTCACCAAAGTTTTGCTATCTGGCGATACGCCTAATATGCGCTGGGGAGCTCCAGCATCCATCACACAAGTAGAAAACTTACTGCGCGACGTTAACCAACACCCACAGCAACGGGAAATTTGGCAAGATATTGTCAGTTGGACAATTCAACACCAAATTACCATCGGCATTATCGCCTTAATATTCTTATTGTTGGGTATTAACCACGTCTGGATAGCCTTCTTGGTTCGCCGTCGTAGCCAACAGCTAGAAGTCGCACATAACCGCCTACGTCAGCAAGAAGCTAATCTACAAAAAGCTCAACGACTCAATATATTAGGTGAAATGGCTTCTGGGTTTGCCCATGAATTGAATCAACCATTATCCGCAATTCGAAATTATGCCCAAGGCTCTATTTTGCGATTGAAGAAAGAGTCGGAAAACCACCCTCTTCTTGGTGCGATCAGTAAAATTGATGAACAGGCTCAACGGGGTGCTGACATTATTCAAAACCTGCGTTTATGGGCAGGAAAACCGGGACAAGAATCCTGTCTGACACTACGCCAGCAATCCGTCAAACAGACCATTAATCATATCTGGCAACTGTTGCAAGTTGAGCAACATTTCCCAACCGTTAGGTTGCAATTACCCGAAACTCCCGATGTCCAGCTCTTGCTACCAGATACCTTACTCGACCAGCTGCTCTCAAATTTAATCAGTAATAGCCTACAAGCGGGCGCCACCACATTAACCTTTGGCTTTCACTTTGCCGATGGACGTTTTTTACTTGTATTACAAGATGATGCCGGTGGAATGCCTGACGAGCAGCTTAATCAAGGGATCATGCCATTTGCCACCACTAAACAGGAAGGGCTGGGACTCGGATTGGTGATTTGCCAGCGATTAATTCAAAGCCAAGGTGGGGATATTCGCATTGAAAATCAACATAATGATGAAGGTAAGAATGGGCTGCGTGTGACGCTAATTTTTAATTACTCGAGATAATCAGAATATAGCGCATGTTTTGCCACACAAAAGATAACATTCCCAATAACTATATGTGACAATGTTATGGATACCATTCATATAAGCAAGATACTTATACAAACAAGAAATAAGCCACGAGGTATGAATTAATGCCAGTCATTCACCTTGTCGACGATGACACCGATGTCACTGATTCCTGTCAATTTTTACTCGAAACGCTCGGCTATAACGTTACCGTATGGAACGACAGTGAGCAGTTCATCCAGCAAGCCCCTCTGCATGAGGAAGGTATTGTATTGCTCGATATGCGTATGCCAAAATTTGACGGGCGCCAAGTACATCAATACCTGAAAGAGCAGCAAAGCACCCTCGCGGTGATTTTCCTTTCTGGTCATGGGGATATCCCGATGGCGGTTGAACAGGTGAAATTAGGCGCTATCGATTTTTTACAAAAACCCATTGATAGTCAGCAGCTTGCCGAAACCCTTGAGCAAGCTCGCTTACAAACTATAAAAGCCACTGAACGCACATTGATTAAACAGCGTTATGAAACCTTAACGCCGAAAGAAAAAGACGTTTGCACCTATGTGCTTCAAGGGCTAATTAACCGTGAAATTGCAGAAGTCGCTTGCGTATCTGTGCGAACCGTTGAAGTACATCGCTCACGAGTGATGGAAAAAATGGCAGTGAGAAACCTTGCCGAATTAATGAGCACCATGCAAACAGCACAACTTTTTGCGGGTTAATTTGATATCATTCAGATTAACAAGCTATTTTTAATTGAAATCCACTTAAGTAGAAACCGAAAAAACAATGATCCCAGCACCAAAGTTTGAAAAAAGTTTATTACATCCTCGCTACTGGCTAGTTTGGTTTGGCATTAGCGTGCTCTACCTGCTCGTCCTGCTTCCTTATCCCGTCATTTATTGGATAGGTACCCGTTTGGGGCGTTTCTCCAAGCGCTTCTTAAAAAAACGTGTCCAAATTGCCGATCGTAATCTGCAATTGTGTTTTCCTGAGATGAGCCAAGAAGAGCGCCAAAAAATGGTGGATAAAAACTTTGAAGCCGTCGGTATGGGTGTTTTCGAAACGGGAATGGCGTGGTTCTGGCCTGATTGGCGAGTGCGCCGCTGGCTTAAAGTTGAAGGTCGTGAAAATATGCTCGCCGCTCAAGAAACCGGCCGTGGCATTATTGTGTTAGGCGTCCATTTCTTAACGTTGGAAATCGGCGGTCGTGCATTTGGTATGTTGAATCCCGGCATTGGTGTTTATCGCGCTAACGATAATAAACTGATGGACTGGCTACAAACTCGTGGACGTTTGAAATCCAATAAATACATGCTCGACCGTAAAGACGTTAAAGGCATGATCCGCGTATTAAAAGAAGGGGAAATTTTATGGTATGCCCCTGACCATGATTACGGTCCTAGAAACAGTTCATTCGCGCCATTATTTGCGGTAGAAAAAGCGGCAACCACCAATGGCTCACAAATCTTATTATCTCTTGGCAATCCACTCGTTGTACCATTTTCAGCTATCCGCTTACCCGATGGTAAGGGTTATAAATTGCTGATCCAGCCGGCCGTAGATAATTTCCCTGTAGACGATAATGTCGCCACCGCAACGATGATGAATCAGGTCATTGAGAAAGAAATTTTACGAGCGCCAGAGCAATATATGTGGATGCACCGCCGTTTTAAAACACGTCCAAAGGGAGAACCTTCCCTGTACGGCGATTTAGATAAAATCCACCACCGCTAGGCTGCCTATTCCCGAAATTTTTCGCATTGAAGCAGGCAGTTATCCCAAAATAGTTCGTGCTGTAGCTAGGCGGCAAATGAGTGGATCCCCAGGAGCATACACAAG